>DAOLCX010000396.1:0-3778 GCA_035327685.1 Pirellulaceae bacterium
TCTTCGATCACGTGCAACTGCGCAACAGGGCGCTGCTGACCGGCGGCGGCAATGCCTTCTTCGAAGGGAGCCTGGGAATCGGCGACAGCCCGGGCCGGCATGAGTTTTCTTTCAATGTGACGCTCGGACCAACCAGCAATCTGCTCGTCGAAATCGCCGGAGTCAATCCGTTGCTGCCGGAATTCGATCAGTACATCTTCCTGCAAGATTTAACGCTGCAAGGCGGCACGCTGTCGATCGATTTGATCGGCTTGAACCCCGGCGATCAACCTTACATGCCGCAGTTGGGCGACACGATCTCGATTTTCGACGTGCATGGAACTTGGTCGGGTCAGTTTGGAAGCTACCATCTGCCAACCTTGAATGGTGGGCTGGAATGGAACCTCTCGCAACTGTACAGCCACGGATCGATTTTCGTTTCCCAGGCCATCCCCGAACCGGGTTCCGGAATCGTTTTGGGCCTACTGACCGTCGCATTGCTGGTCGGCAGACGCCGACGGAGATAACCGAGAAGCGGGCATAATCATTCAGGAGATGGGACGCCCATGGACAGGCGCCTGCGGCGCCCAGGTGGGGCAGTAAGGACTCGTTCGCAAATAAGATTCCGAATTGAATATCAGCCGCAGTGCGTTAGCACGCGGTTTTTTCTGGAACCAACGCTAACGCGTTTCAGCTAATTCGGTAGTTTATTTATGAACGAGTCCTAAATCACTTGGCAATCGCGCGTCCGGCACGCAATACAAGCGGGCGGTGCCTCCGTATTCTCTGACTGCTCACATCTCTCGCCTGCAACATGAACTCGTGTGGGCTCTTTTGGGGGATTCCACATTCCTTCGAACACACGACTATTTTGAAAATTGCTGCCAAGGGTCGGCACTCTTGGTTTTTTGGCAATAATCGAGTCCGTTTTTGAGCCGCAGCGCCGCCTAGTGAAATTGAGCGGGCCGCGGAAGGTGCGGCTGCCACAGAACATATCAATCCTGCGAGGCCGCGATGAATACGCCAAACCATCTGAAGACGCGATACCCGATAGCCCAACTCTTTTCCGACCGCCCGGCCAAGTCAGGTGTGCTGTGCATCGCGGTGATCGTTGCGGCGATAATTTTTTTCTCTGCTCATTCGGCGAGGGCCGACGATCGGTTTTGGAATAGTGCGGCGGGTGGACAGTTCGGGAATGCGGCGTTATGGAATCCGACGCAAGTTCCCGGAATTAATGACGTGGCGATTTTTGCACTGTCCAATACCTATACCGTCGGATTTGGTTTCAGTCCAGTCAATCAACGGTTATTGGTTCGCAGCGGAATTGTGACGTTCGATCTTGGGGGGCAGGCCTATACGTTGACTCAGATCGGTGGGTTCGACCCGTCGATCGTGATCGGGCAGAACAGTGGAAATGTGGCTGACCTGCGGATTCTCAACGGAACATTGACGGGCCAGACCGCGATGATTGGTCAGATTTCAGGTTCCCAGGGGATGGCGCGCGTTATGGGCGCCAATGCTGTTTGGAATAACGCGAGCCTGCTGTACGTCGGCGCTGGAGGGCAAGGTTCGTTGATTGTCAGCTCTGCGGGCTCCGTGACCAGCTCAAGTGGGTTTGTCGGCAACGCCACCAGCGCAGTAGGTACTGCCACAATCGCCGGTGCGGGTTCGTCGTGGACAGGAATGAGCGCATTCGCGGTAGGAAACAACGGACAGGGGACATTTAACATTCAATCGGGCGGACAACTCTCCAACACGACCGGCTATATTGGCCGCTTCGGTACCTCTACCGGAACTGCAAACGTCACCGGCGCGAATTCATTTTGGAACAATAGTGGCAATCTCTACGTCGGTGGCGACGCAAACAACGCAGGAGGGACCGGGACACTCAACGTCTCCAACGGCGGTGCGGTCAACGTCGGCGGCACGCTGCAGATCTGGAAAGACCAAGGCAGCGTCGTTCTCAATGGGGGCAGCATCACGGTGGGCAGCTTTGACAATCGAGGGGATTTCGATTCGCTGCAGAATGAACTTCAGTTTAACGACGGTACGCTGACGGTTAACGGCGGCACGTTCAGCCCGCACGCCCAGTTGTTTAGCTATCGAATCGACGGAGCAACCGCCGGTGACTTGCCAAAACTGGTCTTGGCGGGTGGAGCGAGCACGCAAAACATTGGTGGTTTGTTCGTGGGGGTCCAGCGGCAGGCAGCAGTCGAGGTCTTGTCCGGTTCCACGCTTACCACTGCTGGAGCACGCTTTGGTGAGCAAGCTTCAAGCGTCGGTTCGATCTTGGTGAGTGGCCCGGGATCGACATGGACCAACTCGAACGTTCTTGGGCTGGGCGAGGCAGGTTACGGTACGCTAACGATTCAGAATGGAGGCGTCGTTTCGGGGACGTTTACAAGCTTGGGAGGGACTGGCACAGGCGTCGGCATGGCCACCGTCTCTGGTACCGATTCCCAATGGAACCAATCGAGCAATCTTACCATTGGTGGCAACGGAAACGGAATTCTTTTGATCGAAGATGGCGGAAAAGTCAGCAACAACATCGGCTCCATTGGCTTTCACGCCAGCGCCATAGGTGGGGCGACCGTCACAGGTAACGGCTCGACGTGGACCAACTCGAGCGAGCTCATTGTCGGCTATGAAGGTAGTGGTACGCTGTTCATCGCCGACGGCGGGCAGGTCAGCAACACCTCGGCCTTCATCGGCGAATTCAGCGGTTCCACCGGCGAGGTGACGGTCACCGGCAGCGGCTCGACGTGGACCAACTCGGGCGGTCTTGGTGTTGGAACTGCCGGTAGTGGCACGCTGACCATCGCCGACGGCGGACATGTCAGCAACACCAGCGCCTACATCGGCAATAACAGCAGTTCCACCGGCGAGGTGACGGTCACCGGCAGCGGCTCGACGTGGACTAACTCTAGCTCGCTTTATGTTGGAATTTTCGGTAGTGGCACGCTGTTCATCGCCGACGGCGGACATGTCAGCAACACCAACGCCTTCATCGGTTGGGGTAGCAATTCCACCGCCCAGGTAACCGGCAGCGGCTCGACATGGACCAACAGCCAGTCGTTGAACGTTGGGGGACTCGATACGGCGGCAGGCGGAAGTGGCGTACTGACCATCGGCCCCGGAGGACTGGTCCACGTCGGGGAGACACTCAATATATGGAACGGCGGAACCGTTAACTTGTACGGTGGTAGCTTACGATTTGATGAGTACCAGCGTGAATCTGGCGGAACTATGAACTATTTGGCTGGCAAGGTTCAAATGGCGGGCGATCGAATCTTTGGTCTCGATACTGCCGTAACTGAATTCTTCGGTGCTGCACCGCTGATCTCCGCGGGCAAACACTTGCACGTCGAAGGGACTGCGACTCTCTTTGCGCCCACGACTCTGAGCGGTGGAACGCTGACCGTCAGCAATTTGTTGAACCCATCGTTACTAAGCTTTAACACCGGCACGTTTAATCTGACGGGCGCTAATCTTTACATCGGCGATGGCGGGATGTTCGGCGATACGCTCGCCGCGGGCAACCAACAGACGTACAACATCAGCCAGACGGCGACCGTTGGCTACGATGGGGTGCTGTCGGTTGCCAATGGGGGCCGGTTCGAAGCCCAAACGCTCGTCAATCACGGCGACGTCTTCCTCGGCGGCAACAACGCGCGGATCAAAACGTCGCCCGTGACGACCTTTCATAATTACGGCTCGGTATCCGGCGCTGGCCGCATCGAAGGCGACTTCATCAATCACGCGGGCGGCATCGTGGAACTCGAAGCCGGCAAACGATTGG
>DAOLCX010000397.1:0-3774 GCA_035327685.1 Pirellulaceae bacterium
GGAACGCACCAGAACCAAGCTTGGCCATCAAAACCGTGAACGGTAACAATGGAAAAAGTCGAGCTAAGCAGCGCGGTCGAGGGCTTCCTGGCTGAGTTTGTTGTAGAGGGTTTTCACGGAGATGCCGAGTTCTTGTGCGGCGGCGGTTTTGTTGCCGTGGTGGCGATCCAAAGCGGCATGAATAGCGCGCGATTCGATCTCGCGCAATGTTAACGCTTCGCGACGCGGTGCGCGGGCGGCCAGCGGATTGCTGAACTGCGCGGGCAAATGCTCGACATCGATCGGCAGACTATCACACAAGATGGCCGCGTGCTCCATGACGTTGGCCAGTTCGCGGACGTTACCCGGCCAATCGTGCTGGCTCAGAAGTTGACAGGCCGCCGAAGTGATTGGTTGAGGATGATGTTGCGCCGCCGGCAGATGCCGGTTCAAAAACTGCCGCGCCAAGAGCGGGATATCTTCCGGCCGCTTCCGCAACGGCGGAACTTCGATCAACAGCTTGTTGATGCGGTACATCAAGTCGCGACGGAACTGACCTCGCTCCACCATCTCATCCAAGTCGCGGTGTGTAGCGCAAACCAATCGCACATCGACGCGCGAGGGTTGATTGTCCCCCACCCGGCGAACTTCGCCACTTTCCAGAACACGCAACAATTTGGCTTGCAAAGCCAGAGGCAACTCGCCGATTTCGTCCAGGAACAACGTGCCGCGATCAGCGACTGAAAACAGGCCGGCCCGATGCTCATCGGCACCCGTAAACGCCCCTTTGCGATGTCCGAAGAGCTCGCTCTCGATCAGATTTTCTGGGAGAGCGCCGCAATTGACCGCCAGAAACGGTCCGTCGACACGGAGGCTTTGCTGGTGGATCGCGCGGGCCACCAGTTCCTTTCCGGTGCCAGTTTCGCCAGTCACCAACACGGTTGAATCCGTGGGAGCCAACTTGGAGATCAATGACTTGATCGCTTTGATCGAAGGGTGTTCGCCTAACATCTGAGGCACGCCCCCTTCCGCGCGGCGCAAGCGATGTTCTAAAGCTTGAATGCGGCGGCCCATCTCGCGTTTTTCCGCCACGCGATTCAAGCGGGATTGCAATTCCACCAACGTGCACGGTTTTTGCAGATAGTCAAACGCACCCAAACGCAACGCGGCGATCGCCGAATCCTTGGAGCCTTTGCCAGTCAAGACAATGGCTTCGGTCGTCGGCGACAGTTCTTTGCAGCGCTCGATGACCTGGATGCCGTTCAGTCCGGGCATATCGAGATCGACGACCAGGCAATCGAAGCTGCTCTTTTCGAGCGCAGCGACAGCCGTCAATCCATCTGGGCAGACGGCCACTTCAAAGCCCATCCGCGGTAATTCGTCGGCGATCAGTTCCTGCAATGGAACTTCGTCGTCGGCAAACAACACGCGCAACGGTTTATGCGGCAAGGGGGATTGGTTTTTGTTCATCTCTGGTGGCTATTGGCAACGTGATACGAAACGTACTTCCCAGGCCAGGACCGGCACTAAATGGCTCAATCTGGCCTCCGTGTTCTTCTACGATCCGATAGGAAATCGACAGGCCCAGACCGGTCCCCTGCCCATTTCGGCGGCGCGTAAAAAATGGCTCAAATAGATGTTCCATGACTTCCGGCGTCATTCCGCAGCCGTTATCGGCAACGCTCAGCTCCGCCTGATCCCCGCGAGTGGCTAGGGTCACGCGGACCAAACCCCCTTCATCGACGCTGTACAGTGCATTGGTGATCAGGTTCATCACCACCTGTTTGATTTCCTGGTGATGGGCTTCGACATAGACGCCGGATGGGGCTTCAAATTCGATGCGCCGGTGGCGAAAACTGCCGAGTGGGCTGACCAGATCGATCACCTTCTGCACGATTTCACGCAGATTGACCCGGGTCTTCTTGGCGTCTTCCAATCGAGCAAAATCGAGCAGACCGGAGGTGATCCCCTTGCAGCGAAATGCCTCGTCTTGGATTTGCCGCAAGTACTTTTTCATTTTCTCGATTTCGCGACTCCGCTCGGCGTCGTCGAGTTTGGCCTGCGGTGGAAACAACTCGAGGATGCGCATTTCCATGGCTTCGGCGCTCCAAGCGATGGTCGCCAGCGGGTTGTTGATTTCATGGGCCACGCCCGCGGCCAGGAACCCGACACTGGCCAGTTGTTCATTGCGCACCACTTCTTTGGTCCGCTGCTGCACTTGCCGATTCAAATCGCGGTTGATCGCCAGGAATTTCGACGTTACGTCGTTGAACGCTTCGGCCAACTCGGCCATTTCGTCACCTTCGGGGAGTTGAACGCGATAGTCCAATCGCCCGGCGGCGATCTGCCGCGTCGCGTGCAACAACACCTGCAACGGCCTGAAAATCGAACGATGGAAGATAAGCGACAGGGCCGCCAATGCGACAATCCCCAGGCTGGTCATCACGGTGGTCACGATCATCCACGTATGGTACTCGCCGCGCGCCGACTCGGCGAATTCGTCCATCCTGTCTTTCATGAGCGTCGGCAAGCGGCTGGCATTGGCCTGAAGACTTTCCAGGGCATCCTCCAGTTCACACAAGTATTGGCTGCGGCCAAAGTCCCAATCGGGTTGCTGGACCAACAGGAACACTTGCTTTAGTGTCTGCCGCATGTCGTCGGCTAGTTTCCGTTCGAGTGTGGTGTCCGTGATTTGACTATCGTCGTCGGCATGGTCACTGAGCTGGTCGAGGTATTTGTTCAGTGCCGTATCGACCGCGCGGAGCCGGCTGAGAAACTGGTAGCGGGGGAAGGTCTGCTCGCTGACAAACGGTCGAAACGCACCGGGTGCCGTTTTGGGGGATTCGCATTGCCAGAGTGTCGCTCGCAAGACATTGATTTCTTGGTTGAGTTCGGCGGCCAGCGGAAGTTCACAGCCACGTTCGCGGATGTTCTTGGTGAGTTTGCGAAACTTCAACGCTCCGTGAATGGAAGCATACGACAGCGCAGCCACAATCAGGCACAGGAGGGTCACACCCAAATACATCAAGGATTGAATCCGTCTGCGCATGATTTTGCGTAAATTAACTCCTATTTCCCTTGTGTCACGCCTCACCTGCTCCCTTTGGTTGCAGGTCCACGAGACGTAGTCAAACAAGGGTCGGGGACTTTAGCAAGTTCAATCCGGATCGGGCAACGCCGCTTTCAGTGGTTCTGGCCCATGCTAGCATGATTCAAGGTTCCGTCTGTCATCGGATTTGGCATCCCGGCAGTGGTATCGAGATCCACGCCACTTGTTGGCAATCAAAATACGAGATAAAAGCCCGAAGCGCCCGCGAGCGATTGGGTGTTTTCAAGTGTTTTAATGCATTGTTCCAAATTGATTAGATGTTAGAGTTGACCGAATGCAACCGTTCACGGTCTTGATGGCCAAGCTTGGTTCTGGTGCGATCCGCAAGTCTTCTTGTTGTAGATCGAAACCCTGTGAGCGTCGCAGATCGATTCGTCCAAGGTACCGTGCTTTGTCG
This sequence comes from Pirellulaceae bacterium, assembly GCA_035327685.1. GTDB lineage: Bacteria > Planctomycetota > Planctomycetia > Pirellulales > Pirellulaceae > BJ22. Next base: position 3,486 of record DAOLCX010000397.1, read on the forward strand.
AACGACTTGCTCCACGCACCCTGCATTTCGTGAACGGTTACGACCGAATTCGCCGTTGGGCGTTAGCCCCGGTTTTTGTTGTCGAAAACGCGGCTAATTGCATCCGGCAGACCCTAAAAACGAATGGGAGCAAAGCCCTAGCGGGGTTGGCTCTGTAACACTTCACTGGAATGCCGAGGATCAAGCGATGTTGGCCGGGTTCAAACTGGCATTGGATGGCAGATCCAAGCAGGGCATGCGTGACGCCGTTGTCAGTTCGACAATCGTATCGATTAACAGTCTGGCGTTG
>DAOLCX010000398.1:0-3772 GCA_035327685.1 Pirellulaceae bacterium
CATGGCATCGCGAACTTGCCGAGATCAACGACCGGTTGCGGAAGTCGCTCGTCGATGAACTGCGGCAACTCGATGCGCTTTATGAATTGGCTGTTCAACATCAGCAACAACGCGCGACCGCCCTGTCGCGCGAATATGCCTTTTGTTGTTTTCCCGAAGCGTTGGCCGATGTACTCCACCAGCGCATCAACTCACTACTCGCCGACTAGTGTGCAAGTTGTTTATAAGCCGCCAGCACGGCCTGAGCGCGCGACACGCCAAGTTTATCCACGAATTGCTTGGCCAAGCGCAGTTCCTCGATACCAAAAGCATTCTTGGGTAGCGACAACGCATGGTCGATACCATTGGCTGCCACACCGGTTGTTCGTTTAGCCTTGTTCTTTTTCTTGGCCAACGACAACACCATGCTGACGTATTGAGCATCAACATCCAATCCTTGTTGACTCAACGCTTCCGCGATTTGTTTGGGTTTCAACTTCTTGTGCGTTGCTTTAAAGTCGCGAATCGTTTTGGATTTATTGACTCTCTCTGTGACCTGTCCTGTTTTCTTTTTGCGAACTGGCATAATAACCTTGATCCCTTGAACTAATAGTAAACTGTTTCTGCGTGTGCGAGTTTACTCCCCGCACGCTGCGGCACAACTCCCAGAAGGCGCTATCGAATACACGCGCCAAGAACCGCAAGAATATCTTCTAATATGCGGTGTGCAACACGGTTTGTCAATGATTATTAGGATTCTGAAAACAGATTCATTCCAGAAAACGACGCCTGAAAATGGCAAGTGCATCAAAAGGTAACTGTAGAGGTGCAAGAAACTTAAAAGCGGGTGAACCGGTTGAGTGTGTCAAGCGTATAGTGACCGCGCGACGGTTTTTGTTCTATGAGTGGCCAAACCAGAAGATGATGGCTCGACAACTGTGTCGCGAAGCTCACGATTCCAATAAATCGTATTGAATGCGACCTTCGTCGGTGGGGCCGATCCAACGCGCGTTTAACCCTTGAAACGGAAAACTCAAATGGTAGGGATCCAGCCCCAAAACATGCAATAATGTGGCTTGCAGGTCGCGTACAGTTACTTTGTTATCGGTGACGAAATAGCCAAAATCGTCGGTTTGACCGTAATCAAAACCGCGTCTCATGCCTCCCCCAGCAAAGAACATAGTGAATGCATGGGGGTGGTGATCGCGCCCCAAAAACGTAGAACCGCCACGGGCTTCGTTCATGGCGGTCCGGCCGAATTCCCCCCCCCAAATAACAAGCGTTTCGTCCAACATTCCGCGCTGCTTGAGATCCTGTATCAGTGCTGCCACCGGGCGGTCCATTTCCCCGCATTTCTTGGGAAAATGAGTCACCAGATCATCGTGCGAACCCGTTCCGTGAACGTCCCAGCCCCAATCAAACAACTGTACAAAACGGACCCCTTGCTCCACTAAACGCCTGGCTAATAAACAATGATTGGCCAGCGATGTCCGCCCGACCTCCGCACCGTACATGTCCAACGTCGTTTGCGTTTCCCGCGAGATATCCATGACCTCCGGCGCGGCGATCTGCATGCGGAAAGCCAACTCGTACTGTTCAATCCGCGTCTGGGTTTCGGGGTCTCGATATTCAAAGTGATGGAGTTCATTCAGCCGTTGCAAAGCGTCCAGCGATGCGCGGCGCATTTCGCGACTCATCCCCGGTGGATCGTCCAAGAACAAGATGGGTGAACCATAGGATCGGCACTGCACACCCTGATGAACTCCTGGCAAAAACCCACTCCCCCACACGGCTTTGCCACTATCGGGCGCGTTGCCGCCTGAGACCAGGACGATGAACCCAGGCAAATTCTGGTTTTCACTTCCCAAACCATAAGTCACCCAACTGCCAAAACTCGGATAGCCGAATCGAGTGTTCCCTGTCAACAAGTAGAGTTGCGCGGGTGCATGGTTAAATTGATCGGTGACACAAGAATGAACAATCGTCAGTTCATCGGCGACTTTCGCCAAATGCGGGATCAAGTTCGAAAACAGACGTCCTTCTTCGCCGGCTGGAGCAAACTCAACTTGGGGCCCCAGCAACAATGGGTGGCCCTGTATAAAGGCAAACTTCTGATTTGCCAGCAACGAGTCGGGACAAGGTTGCATGTGGCGTCGGGCAAGTTCGGGCTTATAGTCAAATAACTCGAGTTGCGATGGCGAACCTGCCATGTGCAAATAGATCACCGATTTGGCGCGCCCCAAACTATTGGAAGTTGATAACGGCAGGCGGTCATTATTCGCGCCGCAAGTACCTTCCAGGAGCGAATAGGCAATAGCTCCAACTCCCAGCGCCCCTTGTTGCAAAAAATGCCGCCGTGTTTGGTGTCGGACCTGCGCATGCGCTAATTCTACTTGCGATCGTTTCATAGTATCGATTGTCGTGACAGTTCCTGCGATTTACATCAACCCGCGACGGACGCCCACCGCGCTAAATGATTGAATGCCTCATCCAACACCGCGCAGAGCACATCGGCATTGGCCTCATCAAACGGCATAGGAGGGCGAATTTTTAAAACATTGTGATGCAGCCCGTCGCGGCCTATTAATACGCCGCGAGCTTTGAGAAACTCCACAACGGACTCTGCCTCCTCGTCGGCAGTCTCCAATGTCTCGCGGTTGCGGACTAACTCCAGCCCCCAAAACAGTCCCCTGCCCCGCACATCGCCAATCATTTCGTGGCGTACTTGCAAGTCTTTGAAACCTTTTCGCAGTCGCTCTCCGACCAAACGGGCGCGATCTGCTAACTGCTCATCCCCCAAAACCTGTAATACGGCCAAGCCAGCCGCGCACGACCCGGGGTTCCCCCCAAATGTGCTGAAGAACTCCATGCCTCGATCGAATCGTTCGGCAATGGACCGCGTGGTCACGACCGCAGCCAACGGCATGCCATTTCCCAGCGGCTTTCCAAGCACCAAAATGTCGGGGACCACTCCTTCCGTTTCAAAGGCAAAACAAACGTCGCCCAGACGCCACAAACCAGTTTGCACTTCGTCGGCAATCGTCACGCCCCCGGCCTCGCGTACGGCTCGATAAACCGACGCCAGGTATCCCGCTGGAAACATGATCTGGCCAGCCACGCTGGGACAGGTTTCAGCCAACCAGGCCCCAAGGCGACGCCCGCGCGATTGAAGTGACCGTATGGCTTCGACCACATCCGACGCATACCGCTCGCCCGCATCGCCAGTCTCCCGGCGATATGGCCCTCGGTAATCATCTGCCAACGGAACCGTCTGCACCCAATCGGCAGGTCCACTGCCACCTGGGCCCAAGTGTTTATAGGGGCTGACGTCAATCAACGTCGTAGTGTTTCCGTGGTAGGCTCCCTCGGTGACCAGCACATCGGTCCCCCCGGTTGCCGCACGCGCCAAACGCAACGCCAACTCGTTGGCTTCACTGGCCGAGTTCAACAAAAAGCAGACGTCCAATGGGGCCGGACAACAGGCCGCCAAACGGTCAGCGTAATCGATAACAATCTGGTTCAAATACCGCGTATTCGTATTGAGCAGTCGCAGTTGCCTCGACACAGCTTCCACGACTCGCGGATGGCAATGTCCCACATGCGGTACATTGTTGTAGGCATCCAAAAAACGTCGCCCATTGGCATCATACAAGTACTGCATCCAACCGCGAACCAATTCAAGTGGTTCTCGATATGACAATCGGACGCAACCTCCGAATCGATGTCGCCGCCGCTGCGCCAACGATTCCGAGGAATCCGGACGCCTGTCATGGACTGGCAAGACGCCGGCCGG
>DAOLCX010000399.1:0-3768 GCA_035327685.1 Pirellulaceae bacterium
ATGTCGCCACTCGATTGCGAACCGGCGAACAAACGTGTGGATACGTTATTGGTCAACTCAAACCTGGCCCCAGTGCCTACATTCAGGATGGCTTGAAAGTCGTGGACGTTTGGGCCCAAAGCTTGAGGCCTGGCGATGATCCGCGAGTTGTTGCCCATGATGTTGACCGGAGCAAATGAGACCAACTCAGTACCATTCGTATCGAGGGTCATTCCGCTACTGACTTCCAGAAAACTAAAGCCTTGTACCAGTTGCCCTCCCATCGTGACCGTACTGTTTTGTATGCCACCTAGATTGCCGATGCGAATCGTATCAGCGGCAGTTGGGATTCCGAACGGCGCCCAGTTGGCGGCATTGTAGAATGAGCCATTGCCGCTGATCCACGAGAAATCATCGCCCCGCGCCGGTATAGCCAGAATGGTCATCCATACGAAGGCCATGGCCAGCGTTGATCCGTGTAAGTGAATGCCACTTCGACGCGACTTGTATCGAGTTTTCGCGTAGTGAGGGTCCATTGTCGCCGTCGTTTGCCTGGATTGCTCGGCATGATTTTCATGGCCATGTCGTTTGCCGGCTCGACTCATGCAATCCGCGCCGAGTTGGTCGATGCTCATTTGCTGTCGGTCCCGATGTGGCGAGCAGTTTTGCATCTGGCTGTGATTCGTTAGTTGAGAAACGAACATTGTGTACACGGTATTCTCCTGAGGTTGACTTTGCCTGCTGTGGGTAGTTGCCTGACTCAAGACAACGCGAAGCTCGCGCTAGCCGTGCGCCACGTAAATCGAAGAAATGTTTGAATGCAGGTTCTTGCGTGTTCGCTGGGGGACACGACAGCAAGGTCAGGCCGTAATGCCATTGCCGGCCATGAACCAGACCTGACGCGCGAACCGCGGGATGAGTTTACAAGACGCGAAAAAGTGGCCTGCTTTGCGCCAACAAAACAAAAGCATGACCAGGCGTCACGCCGCTCGCTGGCGCCATGTGACAGATTAGAATTGGGTTCATCGATTCAATGACTCCGCCGTGAAGGACGGCGGCGGCCGCATGTTTGGCTCAGCCTGGATGTTTCAGGCTGGCAACCTCTGAACCTAAGAGGGATCCACCGCTCCAACGACTCCTTGAATCGTTTCGACGAAACCACACACTCATCCTCCAACTCGCACTTCCGCGTTTCAAACGATCGGTCCATCGCAATCTCGGGCGGTGAGTTCTCCAGTCGAACACTCCACCAAAATTCGTCTCACAAGACGACTTGCAGAATCAAGCCCCATCTTGGACAGTCGAAATCATGCTCTGTTCCAATCAGATGCTTGGGTTGACCGAATTAGCCGTTGGGCGTTAGCCCCGGTTTTTGACTCCGAATCCGTGGCTAACGCCTTTCGGCTGATCCCAAAAATAAAAACAAAGCACTAGACTGTGACTCTGCCGCGATTCGAGCTTGATAAACATGCCTTGATCGCAATTCCCGTAAAACCGGCACAATTGGTGAAAATATCACCCAGGTTTTTCTGGCCCCCAATCCGTGAACAATGTGGAATATCAGCATAATTCGGCAGGATTTCCCGTGCGCCGGATTGACTTTGGTGGGGCTTTGACTACCTTGAAGAGAGTTTTCCGAAATTCCTGAAAGAATGGATTTGGTAAGAGAATTGCGTTAACGGGAATATATAGTGCGGAAAATCAGGCGCGGAAAAGGGTGGTCCTATTCCGCATGTCCACACGGTTTGTGGACATTCGTTTTTTCTTCTTTGTGGAAGGGTTTGAGTTATGAAGTTACTTGTTCGTTCGTTTGCCATGGGCCTTTGCGCCTGTGCAATGGTATTGTCGAGCGCTGCTCGCGCAGACGTCGTTGTTTACAGCCAGTTGCCGGATGTGGTTGGGGGAACCGCCCAAAACGGATTCTATTCCGATGCCGTTTCAGGTCAGTTTTATGGTCAAAAAATTGGCGACAATTTTACATTGTCGCAAGCTGAGATAATTACCGGTATCGATTGGTGGGGCTCCAGCGAGAATTGGCAATTCCCAGACTACACGAATTTCTCCTCATTCACGGTTGAGATCTTCGCGGACAACGCTGGTTCTGTTGGAACGTCCATCACAGGTCCAATGGTGTTTAACACGGCAGCCACCAATCCCCAACTTGTCGGTAACACGCTTTGGGGTTCGGATCACTTCCTCCAGGGCGTGAATATTACTCCGACTGCCTTGGGCGCCGGTACCTATTGGATTTCGATCGGTGCAACCGCTATCTCTCCAGGTGATGATGCTTGGGCGTGGACTACTTCCAACGGAGGCGACGGTACTCTTGCCGGCAATTTCTTTGATGCAAATGGCTGGCAAACGTTTAATAACATCGCAGATTTTGCATTCCAAATCCGCGCTCAAGACGTAGTTATTCCTGAACCGGGTACGGCCGCTTTGTTCAGCGTCCTGTTGGTAGGCTTGGGGTCGTTTGTTCGACGTAAGCGAGCTTAGGTTTTTGACGACAGCCGCCCTCAAGGCATTGTCGACGGTTGTTGGAAACCATAGTTAGACTTCGAAAAACCGTGGCCGTTGGATGAATAGTCCAATCTGGCCACGGCTTTTTTTATTAACCTCTCCCGACGCAGACCTCATCACTGCCCTAATAACTTCGTCCGGCGGATAGTAGATCATAATCGTCCGTGCGGAACGGCGATGCTGGCAGCCCAGCGCGGTTGAAGAGATTGGGCTGGGCCGTATCGCGCCAACCGAATCGGACGGCTTTCGGTTCGGCAATGTCGTCGGACCACACAATGACATCGCTGCCATCCACCTGAGCCTGTGCGGGGACAAATTTCTGGTCGGCACCGCAAATCGTGAATTCCGTGAGCGGCCCATCGCCGCCCGCGACCAATTCGTCTTGAGCGTAATCAAATCGAATCCGGATGCGGTTTCCCTCTATCACCATTTCTCGATACAACGGACCACTCGGCACGATTTCCTCCTCCGAGCCATTTTGCGACAAGGATTCTCGATAACCGTGTGCAAGTGCCCACAGAGCCAAGCGGCGGCCGACATCCTGCTTGTTGCTGGGATGAATATCATTGAGTTCCGAAATATCCGTGGTCACAACCATTCCAGTTTCTGGCACCGAACGTAGGGACTTCAATTGCGCGTCCCACAATTCCGGCAATTCTTCCGCATCGCGACCTTCATAACGGAAGGGGGCAATCTGCACAAAGTAGAAAGGGCATGGCTCTCCGGCGGCCAAATCCTGACGCCAATTCTGAATCAGGGCCGGAAACAACCGGGCGTACTGCTCACCACGGCCCACGTTCGATTCACCCTGATACCAAATCACGCCGCGAAAAGAGCAACCCCGCAAGGGCGCAATCATGCCGTTATACAGATTACCCGGGCGATGGACACTGGTTAAATCGGAGACCTGGTCCCAGTGACGAAGCAGCGGTTCAAAAGCAGAGTCTTTTTCCAGCGCCGCTCGAGAAGTCCAAGCCTCCGCGCGCGTCCCACCCAGCGACACGTTGATCAAACCTACTGGAACTTTAAGTCTTTGTTGCAGATGTCGGCCAAAGACATAGGCGACGGCCGAAAAGCTGCCAACCGTATCGGGTCCACAGACATCCCAGCCCCGCACTCGGCCAAATTCATCATGCGGCTCGGTTTCGGCGCGCGGCTCGACGGTAAACAACCGTACCGCCGCAAATTCTTTGGAAAGTTCCATTTCGCGATCTGCATGCGCTGCATCGGCTACCCTCCATTCCATGTTCGACTGGCCCGAACAAATCC
>DAOLCX010000400.1:0-3768 GCA_035327685.1 Pirellulaceae bacterium
CGCTGAGCGAGACTGGATGCCGGCTGGAATCCGGTTCCGTAATCGACGGCAAGTACCAACTTGGCGAGGTGATTGGACAAGGCGGAATGGGATTGGTCTATCGGGCCGAACAAATTTCGCCGATCAAGCGACGTGTGGCTATAAAGGTGATTCGGCCTGGCATGAGTACGCGGCATGTCCTGGCCCGTTTTGACATTGAGCGGCAAGCGCTGGCCATGATGGATCACCCACACATTGCCAAGATTCTCGACGCCGGCGTGGTTCGATCGAAGGAAGGTGAAGGGAGCGGTGCAGCACATGACAAGTTCGGCAAACCGGAGCTGGATGCCTATCCCTATTTTGTCATGGAATATGTGGATGGTGTCCCGTTTGTCGAGTACTGCGAGAACAACAAGCTGCCTCTCGATGTACGATTGCGCCTGTTCTTGATGGTTTGCTCCGCACTGCAGCATGCCCATCAGAAGGGTTTGATCCATCGAGACTTGAAACCAACCAATATATTGGTGACCGAACAGGACGGAGTCTCCTGCCCGAAAGTGATCGATTTTGGGCTGGCCAAAGCGATGGATGAGCCTTGGGATGATCGGTTGACGATCACGCAATTTGGGGCGGTGATCGGGACACCACCATACATGGCTCCGGAGCAGATGACGGGTCAGGTTGGCAGCGTGGATACCCGCAGCGATGTCTTTGCGCTGGGGGCGGTCCTGTACGAGTTGCTCACGGGGACGACGCCTCTCGAGCGCGAACGACTGCGTTTGGCGAATTGGGACGATGTGCGGCGGATGGTGGAAAACGAGATACCCGAGCGGCCCAGCGCCAGGTTGGCGAGGTTGGCGTTGTCCGCAAGCAGTCGCGGGGCTGGCACGGCCTCCAGGCCAGTTTCATCGGTTCCACCCGATTTGGATTGGATCGTCCTGAAGTGTCTGGAAAAGCAGCCGGACCGGCGTTACGCGACAGTCAATGCTGTCGTACGCGACGTGGAGCGGCTGATGGCGCACGAGCCGATCGAAGCGCGGCCGCCATCGGCTTGGTACCGTGCGCGAACAGTTTTATGGCGATATCGCGGAACAGCGATGGCGGCGAGTCTGGTTTTCTTTGCCTTGGCCGCGGGATTGATCGTCGCACTTTGGAGTTTGCGAGAGGCCCGGACAGCGTGGCTCAACGAATCGCTTCAACGTCAGCGGGCTGAAGGGGAAGCCGAGCGTGCGAATCGCGAATCCGAGAATGCGCGGTTGGCGGAGCAGATTGCCAAACAACGTGCCGACGAGCTTCATCAAGTATCCGAATTCCAGTCTTCGCAGCTGGCCGGGATCGACGTGCCGATGATGGGGCAACGATTGCGCGATGCCTTGTTGCAAGGGCACCGGGATGGGGCTGCTCGCTACGGATTGCCGGGTGATGAAGTCGATCGGCAACATGAGCAGTTGCTATCTCTACTTTCCGATGTCGATTTTACCGGGCTGGCCTTGCAATCATTGGATGAGACGATCATTCGAGCGGGCGAGTTGGCAGTGGACCAGCAATTTCACAACCAACCGTTGATCCAGGCCAGGTTGCTGCAAGCCTTGGTGGACGTCATGCGCCGATTGGGACTGTACGCTCGGGCGCTCGAAGCGGAAAAACGAGTGCTGGAATTGCGCCAATCCCATTTGCCAGTTGACGATCCGCGCACTGTATTGGCCATGGTCAAACTGGCTGACCTGATGGTCTTGCAACGCGACCTGACGGCAGCAGAAGAGTTGATTGACCAGGCCGTACATGCGGCCCTGCGGGCAGAAGGTGAATCGAGTATGTTGCACGCATTGGCGCTGGACGCGCGGGCGCAGCTTTTGCGACGGCAACGCCAATTTGCGGATGCGGAACGCGATTGGCAGCAGGCTTTACTGATTCTCCGCGGTGTGGTGGGCGACGACCATTTTGAAACTGTCCGGATGATGCACTACTTGGGCGTTGCTTATCGCGACATGGGAAAGTTAGACCAGGCAGAAGCCTTGCTGCGCGAGACGATCCTGATTCAACGACAGAACCAGTACGAAAGTCGCAGCATCGCATCGACTTCGAACAGCCTAGCCCTCGTACTGATGCAACAAGGTAAGTCCGATGAAGCGGTCGAGTGTCTGCTTGAGGCCATCGAGATCAATGCGGCGGGATCGGGGGAAGATCATCCATCGACAGTAAGTTACCACCGCAATCTGGCTGAAATCTATCAGCGGCTGGGGCAATTTGCCGACGCCGACCCACATTACCGCCGAGTCTGGGAATCTAAACGAAAGACACTCGGAGCGCTCCACGACGATACCGTGCGAGCATTGGAGGAGTACGCCAGGAATCTGTTTTCTTTAGGAAGATCTGAAGAGTCGATCCATTCGTTGCAACAAGCTTTGGCCGCTCGGGAAAAGTTGCGGGGTTGGCAACACAAACCGACCTTGGCGACTTGTTCCAACTTGGCAGCATTGCTGCGACTATCTGGTCGATTGGACGAAGCGCTAGAGCTGTGGCGTCGCGCGGAACCAATCGCGAGGTCGTGCCTGGAAATGCGGGATGGTCTCCGTACGGCAATCAGCGAACAATATTGTTTGACGTTAGCGGATACCGGTCACATTGCCGAAGCACTTGAGTTTGGCGCGAAGTGGCTGGATGAGTTACGACAGTTGGAGCCTGGCGATCCAATGGCGCTGCGCACGGCTTTGCAATCTCTGGTATATGGTTGCGAGCGCGGCCACGAGGCCAACCCCGACGCAGGACACGACCTGGCTGCGGAAAAGTGGCGGAGCCAATTGGATGACCTGGATCATTAGGCTGTTTTGTACATTTCTCCAACCAAATGCGAGGGTTGGCTGAATTAGCCGTAGGGCGTCAGCCTCGGCTTGGGCAGTTGGAACCGTGGCTCACGCGTTTCGGCTGACGTTAATATCAAAGGGGAACAAAGCAGCAACAGGCGCGTGGGGCTTGTATGACATCCTGATGCAATCGCAAGTTGGCGAACGAAGCGGACTCGTATCTTGCTATCAATTCTGATACCAGCGTCATTCACAAGTCATCGGGCTCGTCCAAGCGTGATTTGAGCCAGGACCGTGCAAAGGTCAACTCGCGCACCACCGTGGCGCGCGAGAGTTCCAGGACATCCGCGATTTCCTGTAATGGCAAGCCAGCGAAGTACCGAAGCTTGATGATCGTGGCTGCCTGCGCATCGAGTTGAGAGAATGCTTCGAGGGCATCGTTCAAGGCCAGAATCTCCAGGTCATGGTCTGGAGTGGAGAAAGTTGGTGGATGTTCAGGCATGGGGATCGCAGGATCGTGTCGCCGTTTATCGGCTTGTCGGCGCCGAGCGCGATCGATCAAGATGCGGCGCATGGCTTCGGCTGCCGCACCATAAAAATGCCGCCGATTTGACCATTGAGCGGCCTTACCGTCCTTTTGAGTCAGGCGGAGCCATGCCTCATGAACCAGAGCCGTGGCCGAGATTGAGCGCTGGCCAGTGTCGTCTTTAAGCTTGGAGCGGGCCATCTGACGCAATTCTTCATAGACGCACTCCAGCAATTCATGGTGGGCGGTTTGATCTCCATCCCCCATGCGGTGCAAAAGCGTCGTGATATCAATGGCATCCACAGATCAGGTTCCAATGCGGAAAAACTGCGTATGATCGCGCTTTATTCTAGCCCGCATTTCTCTCATGGCTAGAAAGAAAAGAAGAAACCAAACCGTTTTGCAGTAGTTTCATTGGTGAAATCACACATTCAATGAAACGTACTCAACAGGCTTGGT
>DAOLCX010000401.1:0-3766 GCA_035327685.1 Pirellulaceae bacterium
ACCAGGAATTGGCGGCCTCGTACGTCTATTTGGGGATGGTGGCCTATTTCGAACAGGAAAATCTGTCGGGATTTGCCCGATGGTGCTTGATCCAGCACCAAGAAGAGTTGCAACACGCGATGAGGTTGTTCCGCTATCTATTGGATCGCGGCGGTAAAGTCCAACTGGACAATATCGAGAAACCGCGGCAGTCCTACGACGGCCCACGGGAAGTCTTTGCCACGGCACTCAAGCAAGAACAAGCCAATTCTCAGTCCATTGACCAACTTTATGCTCTGGCTGCACAATTGAGCGACCACGCCACCATGAGCCATTTGCAGTGGTTTTTGGATGAGCAAGTGGAGGAGGAAAAAGTTGTGGGCGAAGTCCTGGCCCTGGTCGAAATGGCCGCCAATGATGCGAACGCCATCTTATACCTCAACGACAAATTGGCCAGCCGCCAGCCCGATGCGGAGGATGAGGCGTAGTCCGGCCGATTAGTCCTTGGCGCCGAAACAGACCACGACACCTCGCTCGGTGGCCAGGATTAATCGACCAAAACCGACGGACGGCGACGCGGTGATCCGCCCGCGCAGCTCCCATTCGTTGACAACTTCACCGTTCGCCAGTCGCAACTCGTATAGGCGACCGCCCGTCACAGGCACAAACACTCGTTCGCCGACGATCACTGGCGAAGACTCGGATCCAGACCGGAGCGTGGTGGTCCAATTGACCTGGCCTGTGCCGGGATGCAACGAAATCGCCTGTCGATTGCTGGTCGCAAATACCACATGGTCCTCAATGACCGCCGCGTTGCCTCGAATCGAATTGGCACCATCCGCTGAGTACTCCCAAACAATGTTTGCTTGTTCCCAATTGACCGCCAGGAAGCCTGCCTGCTCCGTGCCGAAGAAAATCATCTGATCGCGCGCCGCTGGCGTGGATCCCGTCGGCGAGCGGATATCTACTTTGTCGAGTGGTTGGCCTGTTTGAAGGTCGATCATGTGCAAGTAACCGTCACAGCCAGCGGCAAATGCACGGCCACCGACGATGGTGGGAGAGCAGCGAATTTGGTCACCTGTTTCGACCTGCCACACCAGTTCTCCGGTCTCCGCGCGCAAGCAATAAAGACTCGCATCTTGCGAGCCAAACAACACGCAATCGTCAAAGAAGTTGGCGCTGGAATCGACCTGTTGTTGACTGGCAAACCGCCAGACTTCGTTTCCCTCGCTATTCAGGCAATAGAAAACACCTGTGACGTCTCCGATGTAAAATCGACCGTTGCGATACGCTGGTGTGGTGGCGAAACCCAATTCTCCATTGAACTCCCATACGCGCTGACCATGTTCGAAATCCAAGGCATAGACGCGCCCGTCAGCGTCGGCAATCACCACCAGTTTTTGGGTGCCGACATCGACAATCGCCGCAGCCGCTTGAAAAGCGCCGTTGGGCACGGTGAACTCCCATAGGACCTCCAGTTTCTCCGGGAGACTCGAAGTTGCAACGCCATTGTTAAGCGGATTTCCTCGCACCAGGGGCCAACCTTCGTCGGGTTGAAACTCGTCATTCGAAAAAGGAGTTTCTACTCGTGCGGCTGGCATCGAAGACGGCCATACGGTGGCCATGCCCACCGCAAGCCAAAGGCTCAAACAACTGCCCATCGCGCAGGTCAGCTTGCTTGTTGATACAACCATTTCAATTCACCCTGACCGACGTCACGCGGATTGAACTGCGCCGTCCATTGCCGAGCCGCTTCGTCGGCCAACGACTCAACGTCATCCAGCGACACACCACAGCCACTCCAGGTTGTTTTTAAACCTGCCTGTTGAACGAGCTGGTTGATGAACTGCGATAATCCTTCTGCTCCAGATTCCGGGGGAGGTGTGATCCCTTCCCCCGCACTAGCGGCCAGCAACTCGACGTACCATTGGTTGAATGCCGCTCCATTGAAGCGAACGACATGGGGGAGAGAAACGGCCACGGCCTGACCATGGACTGTTCCGTGCCGGGCCGTGATCGGATTGGCCAGTGAATGCGCCGCCCCCAACATGGAGTTTTCGATGGCCAAACCAGCCAGAGCCGCTCCCCATTGCATGGCGGCCCGAGCAGTCAGATCACGAGGATCCGTCAAGACGCGTCCAAAATGATTGGCCAACAATCGCCAGGCCTCACGACTGAAAATCTGCGATACCGGAGTGCGCCGCTTGGAGACATATGTCTCTACGGCATGAGAAATGGCGTCGATTCCTGTAACAGCGGTCACCCAATCGGGCTGAGTGATCGTCAATTTCGGGTCAAGCACGGCCATGGCGCAGGTGGCTTTGGGATCACCGCAAGCCATCTTGGCCCGCGTCTCGGCATCGGAGATCAAGGCGAACGACTGCATCTCGCTGCCAGTCCCCGCTGTTGTCGGCACGGCGATCATCGGCAACATCGGGCGCGTAGCTTTGCCCACTCCCCAGTAATCTTGCATCCGTCCGCCGTTGGTATAAATAAAATTGATCCCTTTGGCGCAATCCAAACTGCTCCCGCCGCCCAGCCCGACCAGGATGTCAGGTTGAAAATCGCGCGCCACGTCCACACCATGTGCCACATGCTGGGTATTCGGGTTTTCGCGGGCACCGTCGAACATTTCGACTTCGAATCCTTGTCGGCGCAGCGATTCCACGCCGCGCTCGACATGCCCGACGGCGACGATTCCCGGATCGGTCACGACCAACGCGCGGACACATCGCAACTCGGCCGCCAACGCTCCCAAGCGATCAATTTCGTCGGGACCAAACACGACCCGCGTGCGGAGTTGCATTTCAAACTTCATGCAATGGCTCCCACCTTCGAGGGTTGATCCGCAGAAAGTTGTACGGCGCGCGAACGGAACAAAAAGTCAATCAAATTTCCTTCATGGGGCTGCAGCCAGTTCAAGCGATTGGTAGGAATTGGCCCCAGATTCAGCCGATCGATACTTGTGGCGGCCAAAAGCTGTTCCGACCATTGGACGTTGTTCGTGATTGCCGTGCACACCAACGTGGGCCCGGCAGCTTCGATCATGGATTGCTGGGGGCACTGAACCACCGTCGCCATGGGAAACATGAATTCTTTGGAAGCGATGGCGGCTTGGGGGCTTTCCGCATGACAGATCACGGGCCGCAAATAGGCGCAACGCTCTCGTTCGACCAACCGTGGACCAAAAGTAGCGGTCAGGTGAGTGACTCCTGGTTCTTGCAGGTCGTTTTCCAGCATCTGCCAAATCCCGGCCCCTTGGCCGGGCACAGTGAATGCCGCGAGTTGTGCCTGGGGATCGTCCGCCGCGCGCGGTTCGATCGAACCCAGTCGCTCGGCCAAGGCTGCGGCAATCTCTCGCGAATGCCGCGAAGCCCACACGCCGCTGGCGTTAATGCAACTGCGTCCCCCATTGCTGGCGATGCTCTCCACCATCAAATCCAGGTATCGTTCCCAGTCATCGACGCAATCATCTCCCAAAAAAATCTTGGAGAATCCAGGACCGTGAACTTGGACTTGTGGGTTGCCGGCATACTGGGCCACCGTTTGAGCGCTGCCAAACATCATGCTCCGCTGGCAACCGGCCAGGATCGCGGCGCCCGCATCATGGCCGCCTGGATAAAGTGAGATTGCTTCCTTCGGGATCCCCGCTTTGGCGAACGCTGCCGCGATGCGATACGCAGTCCACGGTTCTTGAGTCCCCGGTTTCAACACCAGTCCAATCTGCAGAGGGATCACCGGCAACCACAAGGGGTGGACACCGGGAGAATTGTTTGGCAGCACCGCC
>DAOLCX010000402.1:0-3733 GCA_035327685.1 Pirellulaceae bacterium
CAATGGCCAGGACTCGGGGCCCCGCAGCCTGCATAGCCTCGATGGTACCCACGCCAACGGTCGGGACATCAAAACGCATATCCTGTTGAGGTTTGGCGACCTTTACAACCACAATGCCGCCTGTCGAACAGAGTTCTCCAGCCCGACGGATGCAGTCGTCTGTTCCTTCGATGGCTTCCACTGCCAGAACGGTTTGGCCTTTGATGCAAACGCATTGCCCGATATCTAGCCGGCCCATCTCTTTGGCAATCTGCCAGCCGAACTGGATATCCTTCCGTTCCAATTCTGAAACGCGTCTCCGAGTGAGTGGTCCAGGGTTCACCAATAGTTCGGGAGCAAAATCGGTTGCCGGCATACAGTTCATTCCATGATCTTTGAAAAGTTTTGTGACCGTCAACAACAACGTGTCGTCGTTTCGGTTTTGGCCGCCTGTCCAGAAATGTTGGTAGAAATACCTCCAAAACAACCAGTCGGGCCAATGTTTGAGCCAGGCGAAGCGGACCAGGATCCGAGTCTTAAAGACTTTACCCGCCAATACCACGCGATGGACTCGATGTCGTCGAAAGTACCGAACCGCAGCGCCAAACCGGCCCAGTCCCAACTCAACATAGTCCTTGGCCAGCTCCGCCAACTGTCGATTGGCATGGCCGCGAATTCCGATCACTACCAGATCATACCCCGAAGCGACAATGCTATTGGCGGCGGCCAGGGGAAAATCCCCCCAACCTGCGATCAAGCCGATCCGCTCTTTGCCTTCCATGGCGCCCCTGATTCATTTACGCCGCGCGTGTCGTCGCCGATGACTGGTCCATCGAAGGATCCGAAGTTGTTGTATGACTACATGGAGGTGCATGACTTTGCAACTCAGCAACTGAATGCTTTAACTCATCGATGGTTCGTTGGAGTTCCTTCACCTGTTTTCGCATTTCAGGCAGCCGATGGGTTGCTGCATGAACCTGCATCTGTTCCCGTACCGGGATCGCCGGAATTCCCAGATAGATCTGATCGTCGGGAATCGAGTGCATCACACCGGACTTGGCACCCAAAGTCACGCGATCCCCGATCTGGAGATGATCGCCAATACCAACTTGGCCGGCCATGACAACATGGTCGCCAGTCGTACAACTCCCGGCGATGCCGACCTGGGAGCACAGCAAATTGGCGGCTCCAATCCGGCAGTTATGGCCGATCATGACCAAGTTGTCGATCTTCGTCCCATCACCGATTCTTGTATCATCGTAGGTCCCTCGATCGATCGTGGCGTTGGCCCCAATTTCGACATCGCAACCAATTACAACTCGGCCCAGTTGGGGCACCAATGAGTGTTTGCCGTTGCGAGATTTATAGCCAAAGCCGAAGGCACCGATCACCGCGCCGGCATGAATCATGGAGCGATCGCCGATCTGGGTATTCTCATAGAGCACAACATTGGGAAAGAGAGTGACCTGGCAGCCGATGGAGCAATGCTCCATGACAACCACCCCGGGCATGATTGTTGTACCGGCCCCGATCGTCACATGAGCGCCGATAATAGCGCCTGGATAGATATCAACACCCTCTGCCACGGAAGCTGTCGGATCGACGCAGGCTTGAGGACTCACACCGACCGGTTTTCGCTCCAGCGGTGGTCGGAAAATGGCAACGATTTGTGCGAATGCCGACTCTGCATCGGCGACCACGATATAGGGGCGTTCACCCGATGGCACAGTTCCCGAGACGATTGCCGCCGCCGCTTTCGAACACACAAACTGTTCCCAGGTCTTCTGATTCGTAGCGAACGTGATCGAGTCTGGGCCCGCATTCCCCAGCGTTGCCGCTTCGGCGATATACACATCGGGGTCGCCAAATACCTGACCGTTGACGAGTAACGCAATCTCCTTAAGTTTCAAGCTGTTCATCGTTCCTTCTCGCAGCAAGTGTCCACGGTCGCCTGGCCATAAGACAGCACATACCAATCGGGTGTGGCGGCAAACAAAAGCCGTCAATGGGGAATAATCTAACGATTTGGGCGAATTCACCAAGACCAAAAGCGGAGGGCACGGGACTCGAACCCGCAACCGGTTTCCCGGCACCACATTTCCAGTGTGGCCGCTAGCCATTCGCTTACCCTCCCAACGGGTTGGGAATCCAATATCTTCTGCTATTTTCGCGAAAATAACAAGTTCGGCTCACAGCCCTTTGCTCCACCGAGAAATTGCGGAAATCTTTCCCAAGATCCAGACGCCCCTGTCGAATACGGACCTATTCGATGGCCGGACATCAGCGACCATTGACGTCAAAGGCATCTATCAAGGATAGGAATTCCCGATGAGCTTCCACGTTCCGTTCGAGCATCGCCGAGGACCACAACCCATTTATATTGGCTTTGAAATGCCCCCTCGTCCCAAACGAATCTGGAATTGGTGGGCATTTTTCGGGTTTCCCTTGAGTCTGCTCGGTATTCTGACTGCCGGCATCTTGGCCCCGGTGGCGTTGCTGTTTAACGCAATCGCCATGCGACACCGCCCGCGGCGGTTGGCCACGGCCGGATTGACGCTCAGTTTGATTGGTACAGCGCTCCTGGCCACACTCGCATTCGCTGCGACCCACCACGCACGTTACGAGCGACACCAGCGAGAACATCGTCAATTGATTCGAGAGAACAAAAACAAGGCGGCCGATACTCGCGCATTATTGGCGAGCGTTTCTAAAGAGTTTGAATCCTACCGAAAAGTTCACGATGGCCGGTTGCCGAATTGGATTGATGCCAACATGGTCACGACAAGCTACGAGGATGCCTGGCAGACCCCCTTGCGGTTCGATGCCGAGGATACCTACGCCGTCTTAAGGTCGGCTGGCGCGGACAAACTATTTGACACGAACGACGACATCACGCTGAAAATTGAAGGGACTTCACCTCGAACCGTTGACTCGTCGATTGCGGCGAGTCCCAATCAAGTGGAAAGGTCAATCGTTGGCGGGGGTGAGATTTCCCAGTGAGAAACACACCACGCTATCTCTGAGGCGGACAATCAGGTAGCGGCCCACCAGTGCGGGATGCGATTGAAGATCCTGAACTTGGTCGGAAACTCTCGCTCGCCCCAATTCATGATAGCCCGATTCATCGACTTCGATCAACACAAGATCTCCCTCGCGGCACAGCAATAAAGCGCGATGGCCGCACGCCACCATGGACGCATAACTTTGGTAGATGTCGTCGTCGTTATGCCAGGCTTGCTGCAACGTGTCGCGTTCCAGGCAATATAGCCCATGCCAGATGCCCAAGATCCACCGCCCTGCAGCGATTGGTGTTTGAGTATCCGGAGCCAAATCTGCATGATGGGCCAGCGGCGTCGGATCGATCCGACCCTGTGAGTCAAATTGGTAAATCCTGGTTCCGTTATTTTCTGTTGCGACCCAAAGCCTGTGACCATCCGACAGGGGAGTTCCCACATTAAAATCTCCTGGGTGCGGCGGGGTCAGTTCCCACAAACGCAAACCATCTTCCAGTCGCCAGCCTCCCAAGGTCGTCGCGTCGTAACCGACAACCTGATCGATACCGTGAACGCGAACGTGAATAAATGATGAATAGGAGATTTCCTTGCCGGGTGATCGCCAAATCGGTTGACCGGTGTTCAGGTCCAGGCACACCAAACTGGCATCGGGAACACCCGTTTGAACGATCACACGATCACCGACCACCAATGGCGATCCGCAGAATCCCCAAGTTGGCAAGCTGGCTCCGTAATCCCGT
>DAOLCX010000403.1:0-3732 GCA_035327685.1 Pirellulaceae bacterium
GGCAAATGGAATGCCGCTCCGACCGGGTCGCCCACGGTTTGCCGCCAGGCTCATTAGTCGAGTTTATCGCTCTGCGGCTGCTGCTGGATCGATTGGCGCTCAGCCATCTCGTATCCCGCGAGTTAGGGACGGCCTGTGATTTGAAAAGACTGCGGAGTTCTCCATTGGAGGCTTCTTCCGATGATCAAGATGGCCGAGTTCGATGCGAAGCCTTTGCGGTATTTCAACTGGCCCAAGCGTTGGGATGGCAACCCGAGTCGCTATTCAAACTGCCGAACGCCAATTGGCGAAAACTTCTTGAGGAAATCCGCCTTTTTGACGAAAAACAGCGGCTGTATGTGTACCAACTGGCGTACGAACGCAAGTTTCGTCAGCAGTGTTTGGATGCGATTGGTACAAGCGGTCGCGCAGCGAGTATAGGGCGGCTGAAGCCCTCGCCGCCGGATCCTGAGCTTGATGTGCTGACCTGCATTGACGAGCGCGAAGAGTCCTTCCGCCGACACTTGGAAGAAATCGACCCGCGATGTCGCACCTGGGGAACGGCCGGCTTTTTTGGAGTCGCGATGTATTACAAGGGTGCAGACTCGTTCCAGTATGTTCCGCTCTGCCCAATCGTCATAGAGCCGCAACATTTTGTCCAGGAATGTGTATTCCAGGACCACGCAGATGCCAACACGAAGCGCTCAATGGTGCGGCGCATTGTGGGAAGATTGCTGCACGGTTTGCATGCTGGTAGCCGGTTGCTGTTTTCGGGGGCGATGGCTTCGTTGTTGGGCGCCCTGGCGGCATTACCGATGGTGGCGAGGGTGTTGCTCCCTCGGTGGGCGGGGTCGTTTCGTGAGCGCGTCGGTGAGTGGTTCGCGGTACCGGACGCCACGTACTTGCAGGTCGAACGAGAGGACCATGAGCCGGGTTCCATCAACTGCCAAACCGGTTATACGTTGGACGAAATGGTGGCCATCGTAGAACGGTTGTTGCGCGATATTGGCTTGACACAGCACTTTGCGCGGCTGTTGGTTGTCTTGGGGCACGGATCGACAAGTCTGAACAATCCCCACGAGTCGGCCCATGACTGCGGAGCTTGCGGAGGAGGTCGGGGCGGCCCCAATGCGCGCGCCTGGGCGCTCATGGCCAATGATGCACGTGTGCGCGAACAATTGCGGGCCCAAGGACTGCCCATTCCCGATTCGACTTATATCGTAGGCGGATACCACAACACCTGTGACGACAGCGTGACCCTATACGATGTGGACCGAGTGCCCGCTTCGCACGCCGATGCATTGTGCCGCGCCCGACGCGTTTTTGAAGAGGCGTGTCGGCGCAACGCACATGAGCGTTGCCGCCGGTTTGAGTCGGCCGAACTGACGCTTGATCCATCAGCAGCCTTGCGACATGTGCGGGCTCGCGTTGAAGATTTGTCGCAAGTGCGACCCGAATATGGTCACGCCACCAACGCCCTGTGTATTGTTGGCCGACGCGAGATGACGCGCCATCTGTTTCTGGATCGCCGGGCATTTTTGCAGTCTTACGATCCCGCTCAAGACGATGCGGAACGCTCCATTTTGTCGAGAATCCTGGCGGCCGTCGTGCCCGTCTGTGCTGGGATCAACTTGGAATATTACTTCTCCTACATTGACCCCGATGGATATGGATGTGGAACAAAACTTCCGCACAATATTACATCGCTCGTAGGCGTAATGAATGGCGCGGCCAGCGATTTGCGCCCCGGATTGCCTTGGCAAATGGTGGAAATCCACGAGCCCGTTCGACTCCTGATCATCATTGAAACGACTCCTGAAATCATGTGGTCGATCATGGCTCGCAATCCACTGATCGACAGGTTGGTACGCGGCCACTGGGTTCAATTGGTGACTTGGAATGCGGAGCAAGGCGAATTTCATCGCTATCGACAAGGCGCATTCGAGCGTTACGTTGGCGAATCGGCGGACTTTCCCTTGGCTTCGACTTCTGCCGACTGGTATCGGGGTTGGCGCGGTGATTTGGAATTCGCCCAGATTGTGCCGACCGTGGATCACAGCCAAGCACTGGCTCACTGAAGACTCGCGTTATGGATTCCATCACTGTCATTCAAGTTCTGGCCTCGTTGGTGTTGCTCAGTCCACTCATGCTGGTCGTGTACTGCGGCGTTCAGTCCATATTCGGATTTGTGGGAAGTGAACGAGCCACGAGTGGCTGGACAACCGCTTGTATCGTTTTTGGCTTGCTGGCGACAGCCGGTACGGCTGTCGTCTTGGTCGCAACCGGTGGCCAAGAATGGACGCTCGAACTCGGTTCATGGGTGGCACTCCCCAATCATTCGTTTGAGTTTCATTTGAAATTCATCTTTGATTGGCTGTCGTTACCATTCGTGCTCGTGACCTATATTTTGGCGGGAGTGGTAGCTGCGTTTGCCTCTCGGTACCTGCACAAGGAAGCTGGCTTCCAGCGGTTTTTCTTGCTGTATGCACTGTTTGTGACCGGCCTGGTAGTCAGTGCGCTGGCCGGGACGATTGAGGTGTTGTTTTTTGGTTGGGAGTTAGTAGGTCTGGCCTCGGCGTTGCTCGTGGGGTTCTTTCATGAGCGCATCGGGCCCGTATCCAACGGGCTGAGGGTTTGGAGTGTTTATCGCCTGGCCGACGCGGCCTTTCTGACGGCAGCTTTAGCGCTGCACCACATGTCCGGATCGGGCGATTTCGATCAAATGACGGGGTCGGGCGCCTGGCCTCACGCGGTCACCATATTGAATTCGCACCAAGCATTCGGCGTAGGACTGTTACTGCTGATTGCTGCGGCTGGGAAGTCCGCGTTGATTCCATTTTCGGGGTGGCTCCCTAGAGCGATGGAAGGCCCGACACCTTCCAGTGCTATTTTTTATGGCGCATTGTCGGTTCACTTGGGCGCCTATTTGTTGTTGCGCATCAGTCCATTGATTGCCGCGTCCCCGGGCCTAGGTATGGGTGTGGTTAGTTTGGGATTGGCCACGGCACTGTATGCCAACATCGTGGCTCGTGTTCAAGCGGACATCAAAAGTGCTCTGGCGTTTGCATCATTGACACAAGTCGGTTTGATTGTGGCCGAAATTGGTATGGGTTGGTGGTATCTGGCGTTAGTTCACATGATCGGTCATGCGATGATGCGAACGTTGCAATTGCTGCGCGCCCCGAATCTATTGCACGATTATTTCAAGCTGGAAACTGCATTGGGGCAAAGAATTGTGCGACGTGACATTGCGCCGTGGTTATCGCGTTTCCCCACGATTCGAAATCGCTTGTACAGATTTGCATTGGAGCGTGGACATTTCGATTCGCTGTTGAACGACTATCTGGTGGAACCCGTGTTGGCACTTTTCCGGTGGTGCGCGCTATGGGAGTCGCGATGGATCGCCATGGGTGAGAGGGCTCGGCCAAAATCCGGACAACCCGGAAATGAACCGCATCACTTCTCCAACGCTATGAACAACACCCGCCTGGATCCAGATGCGGACTCTGTGAAATCCGATTCACAGGAAAGGATCTGGCATGACAGTTGAGTTCCATGGCCCTTGGCTAACGCTGATCACCGCCTTGCCCCTGGTTGCCGCCGGTGTGATTGGAACGTGGCGTTCGACCACCTGGCGGTGGGTGGGAAGTTCGCTGATTGCGGGGCTCACGCTCGGTTTGGCAATCTTGGCTTGGATCGACTTGAACCTACTGGGCGCGTGGAGCGCCTGTGACGCTTGGGAACTTATCGGCG
>DAOLCX010000404.1:0-3722 GCA_035327685.1 Pirellulaceae bacterium
GGATCGACATCAGGAAGCATTGGGCGAAGCCGATCGCGTGTTGAGTCTGGCCCGGTTTAATCCGGACCTTTTGATCGAATTAGTGGCCGCCAAGGCCGAGTCCTTGATGGCGCTGGGGCGAGTGGAATCCGCGCCGTCAGCACTCGAAACGTTTGCAGAAGACTCGCTGATGCCCGCCGATTTGCGATGCGAAGCCCTGTTGCAACAATCGATGATTTTGCGCGAGACAGGACGGCGCCGGCCAGCTTCGATGACGGAAAACCGCGCGATTAATACAGCTGATCGATCTGATTTGAAGCGCGAAATCAGTCACGTCGTTGAACAACTTCACAAGCGATTTGGGCAATAAGCGATGAAATTGCACGCTACGACCGTGTTGACGGTCCAGCACCAGGGCGTTGTCGCCATGGGGGGGGACGGCCAGGTGACCTTGGGTACCACCGTGATGAAATCCGATGCCATGAAAATTCGGAAGTTGCTGGACGGCCGAGTCCTGTGCGGATTCGCCGGGAGCAGCGCCGATGCGTTTTCGTTGATGGAGCGGTTCGAGGGCAAACTCAAGGAATCGCCCAATAATTTGTTGCGCGCCGCGATTGAACTCGCCAAACTCTGGCGGACCGATAAAATGTTGCGGCAACTCGAAGCGCTGTTGACGGTCAGCGACGGTCAACTGGTATTGCTGATTAGCGGAACCGGTGATGTGATTCAACCTTCGGACGGGGTAGCGGGGATCGGATCGGGCGGCAATTATGCCATTGCGGCCGCCAGAGCCTTAAAGCGCCACTCGACATTGTCGGCAGAAGAGATCGTGCGTGAATCGTTGCAAGTTGCGGGCGAACTCGATATTTACACTAACACCCAGATTGCAGTTGAAACGCTAGTATGTCCCAATTGACATTAACTCCGCCTGGATTGGCGACCGACGAACCGATGACTCCACGGGAAATTGTCGAAGCATTGGATCGCTTTATTGTCGGGCAAGCGGACGCCAAACGGGCGGTAGCCATTGCCATCCGCAACCGTTGGCGTCGTCGGCAATTGCCGGATGAAATGCAGGGCGACGTTTCGCCCAAGAACATTTTGATGATTGGCCCTACTGGAGTTGGCAAGACCGAGATCGCGCGGCGACTGGCCAAACTGACTGGGGCGCCCTTTATCAAAGTCGAAGCCACCAAGTACACGGAAGTCGGTTATTACGGTCGGGATGTGGAAAGCATGGTGCGCGATTTGGTGGAAAACGCCATTGGGCTGGTTCGCGCCGGGCAACGCGACGAAGTCAAACAGGTTGCCGAGGAAAAAACGAGAGAACGTCTGTTGGATTTGCTCTGTCCGCAACCCAGCCACTACGAATTTCACGCGACTGCCCGCATGGACGACGCGAATTCGGGGAACCAGAATACTTCCGATACGTATCCGCAGACGCGCGCTCGCATCGGCGAGATGTTGGATGCCGGGCAGATGGAGCACCGCAAAGTTGAGTTGACCGTCGAATCCAAATCAACTCCAGTCATGCTGGGCGGGATCGGAATGGAGCATATGGATGTCGATTTTCAGGGAATGTTGGAAAAAATCATTCCGAAATCCAAAGTCCGCCGCGAAATGACCGTGTCGCAAGCGCGGCGTGTGATTTTTGAACAAGAATGCGATCGCCTGCTCGATGACGAAAAAATCAATCAAATGGCCATCGAACTGGCCGAGAATCTGGGCATCATTTTCTTGGATGAGATCGACAAGATTATCGCCGCGGAAACCAAAGGGGCCGATGTGTCTCGCCAAGGTGTGCAGCGGGATTTGTTGCCGATCGTGGAAGGCTGCACGGTTCAGACCAAGTATGGATCGATTCGAACGGACCATATTTTGTTCGTAGGTGCCGGGGCATTCCATCGGCATCAACCCAACGAATTGATGCCTGAGTTGCAGGGCAGATTTCCGATCCGAGTTGAACTTCAAGATTTGACCAAAGATGATTTTGTCCGCATTTTGCGGGAGCCGCAAAATTCATTGACTCGACAATATGAATCTTTGATTGGCACCGAAGGAGTGGAGGTCACATTTACCGACGATGCTGTCGAAGAAATGGCGCGAATTGCGTTTGTGGTCAATCAATCGACACAGAACATCGGTGCGCGGCGATTGTACACGATTCTGGAGCGAGTGCTGGAAGAATTGAGTTTTGCAGCGCCAGAAATGAAACGCGGTCATGTAGAAATCAACGCCGCGTATGTGTCGCAACGGCTGAAGCCGATTGCCGACGATGAGGACTTGAGCCGTTACGTTTTGTAATGCCGGACAAATACTAGCCGATACGCCCGTAGGACAACTGACGATCGACATGAGTTGATAGGAAATCGCTGTGATACGTCAGTGGTCGTGGTTGGTGCTGTTGTTGTGCATCCTGGTGGCCGGGTGGCCCGTGGCCCGTGGCGCGGACAATGAAGGGCCGCGCCCGACAGACCGTCCGCACATCATACTGATCAATCTGGACGATGCCGACCGGGATGTCTTGGAGGTCGACTTTTTGGATCCCCAACCCCAAGACCGTTTCCCCAATATGACGCAGATGGCAAATGGCGGGCGGCGTTTCTCGAATTTCCATGTGACTTCGCCGTTGTGCGGCCCATCGCGCGCTTGTTTACTCACGGGGCAATATGCGCATCAGACCCGGTTTATGACCAATGATGCGTCCTTGGTGACTAGCCGGGGAGTGACCGGAGACTTTAGCGCTTACCACGGCGCCGGTTCCGACGGACGGAGGCCACCATTCTGGGGCAATGATTTGGGGCGATGGATGCAAGATGCGGGTTATCACACGATGTATGTCGGCAAGTACTTGCATGGTGGCTACGACCCCCGCGCAGCAGGTGTATCGTCATGGACGGAACTGCATCCTCCAGGTTGGGGTGACTTTTTTGTTTCCTTGGGGGGCGACTACTTTCGTGCGCCGATTGTTCGAAACGGACAATTCATCGATTTGCGAAACTCCGAACTCAAGTCTCCAGACGATATTTATCGGACTTTGGTCGAAGGGCGAGACGTCCAACGCTTGATTCGCCGACATGTGACCTCTGACTCGCGCCCCTTTTTTATGTATTGGGCACCTTTTGCCCCCCATCGGGAAGCGCGATCCACGGCCGATATCCTCGAACAACAGGCCGAAAAAGGAATGGTCGAACCTCGATATCGAAGTATGTGGTCCGATGCAACACTACTTCCCGCGGATGACTTCGACCTCGACGATCTCAGTGGCAAACCCCGTACGATCCAACAGTTGCCGCGGTTGGCGGGTCGCCAAGCCGAAGCGGGGTTTGAAGAACAAGAGTTGATGAACCATTTATTCCGGAGAAGAATGTTAGCCGTCCGGACAGTTGACGACGTGTTAGGCGAAGTCAGGCAATTACTGAAAACGCTTCGCATTGAAGATCAAACGATTGTGATCATCACCTCCGACAATGGCTATCATCTTGGGCACACACGAGTTTACGGTAAGGCAACACCTTATCACCGATCCAGTAATGTACCAGCCATAGTTTGGGGGCCGCAGTGGGTGGACGCGTGCAGCGAGCCACTTGATCACCTGATCGCACATATCGATCTGGCTCCCACGCTCGTCGAGTTGGCTGGCGGAACTGTCCCCGACCAGGTTCAAGGCCAGTCGTTTGTCCCCTTGCTCCGCGGAGACCCACCGCGTCCGGAGTCGTGGCGCCCTCAAGGCCTGTTGGTCG
>DAOLCX010000405.1:0-3695 GCA_035327685.1 Pirellulaceae bacterium
TGTAACCAAACCACCAGTTCTTGTACGTCTCCAACACATCTTGCGGAATCAACTGTCAATGCGCACTGAGAATTGACCCACTTTTGCGCATTGAGAATTGACCCACCTTGGGACGATAAGGGGGCGGTTGTTGCCGTTGGCGAGTTGGGGATCTCCTTTCGTGGAATAGAAGTTGGAACATTAGAATCATCGGCTGTCGATGGCCGATTTTATGAATTTGATTTGGGCCCTGACGATGGTGGAAAGTCGCCGTTCGGTCCGGCGTTTAGAGTTCCGGAGCGGCGCTTTTCAAGGAGCCGGTAGCTTTCCCCTCTGATATGAATGACCGTGCTGCGATGGAGCAAGCGGTCCAGCGCGGCGCTGGCCATCACGGCGTCGTTGGCGAAGACCTGAGCCCACTCGCTAAACGCCTTGTTGCTGGTCAAGCAGATCGGCTGATTCCGCTGGTAGCGCTGGCAGATCACTTGAAACAACAAACTGGCTTGGACGGGGTCGAACGTCAAGTAACCGACTTCGTCGATGATCAACAACTTGGGCTGCATCAGCGCGTTCATCTGGCGATGCAAGGAGTTGCTGTCGATGGCCTTGGTGAGTTTCACGGCGAGGTCCATCGCCGTGGTGAAGTAAACGCGATGGCCGAGTTCGGCGGTGACCATGCCTAGAGCAACCGCCAGGTGCGTTTTGCCCAGGCCGGGCGCGCCCAAGAGAATGATCGACCGTCCTTCGTACAAGAATCGGCCTGTAGCCAATTCGTCGAACAAGCGCCGATCGAGCGAAGGCTGCGCTGAGAAATCGAAGTCGCCAAGACGCTTCTGATAGGGGAACTTGGCGAACGTCAGATTGAGGGCCACCCGGCGCCGATGCCGCTCCGACAATTCTCCTTCCAACAGCGCGCCCAAGAAATGCGAATAACTCCATTGGTCCGCCGCCGCTTGTTGCGAGACCGTGTCTAACTGGGCTTCGGCGACTTCCAATCCCAGTTCGCGCAAGCCGTCGCGAGCTTTGGCTTCGTAAATCTGACTCATCGATTTCAACTCCTTTTGAAATGACATGGGTAACATCCTCCGACCACGCCGGTCGAAAGAAGATTAGTTCACGCCGCTTGTCGCGTTTGCGGATTGGCTGCTCGTCACGAACGCTTCGAACGAAGCCAGCGAAGGGTGCTCGACCTGTTCGCTGAAATCGATTTCAAAGCGGCGCTGATGACGTGGAGGCGGGGATAACTGCTGATTGACCACCTTCCACAGTTCGGCCAAATGGTCACGGGAAACGATGGACTGGCCCGCGCGGAGCGCCTGCTGATGCTCGGCGATCACGCAGTTGTCCGCGTAAATCGCGATCTTCCCGGCGTCGGCCGAGATCAGCACCTCGCGTCCCACCCATTCGGGCGGCACACTGTAACGGCTCCCTTGAAAGGAAACCATGCTCTCGAAGTTGACTTTGCGCGCCACGGGGTTGAGATAGTGATAAGGCGCCACGGAGTCCAGCGGGATCAGCGCCGCTCGTTCACCATTCTGAAAGACTTCTTCGGGAATCTGACCGGTGGTCCCGTGAACGCGCGCATTGGCGGTGTGCTCCAGCCAATGCATGACTTGAGCGTTCATGTCATCGATTCCCTTAAACGTGCGGCCGGCCAGAAAGTTGTCCTTGACGTAGTCCACCAGGCGTTCGACTTTCCCCTTGGTCCGAGCGCGGTAGGGCCGATGGGTCTTGATGGTAAATCCGTAATGCTTGGCGAAGTCGAGAAATTGTTCGTTAAGCTTGCCGGGTCCGACGCGGACTTGTTTCATATTGTCGTAAAGGATCGTCTCGGTCCAACCGCCAAAGTAGGCGAACGCCTGTCGATGCGATTCGATGAGTTCGGGAAGTTTCATCGAGGTCGTGAATCGCACGAAGGCCTTGCGGGAATGCGATAGGACTATGATGAAGGCGTAAACTGCGATCGACTTGCCGTCGGGAGTGGGGACTTTGCCGCACTCAGCCCAATCGGCCTGGGCCTGTTTGCCGGGAGGCGTTTCGAAGCGGACCGTTGTCTTGTGACGGCGTTGCGCTGTCTCTTTAAGTCTCTGCACGTATCTCCGCACGGTGGATGCCGAGCCGGCATACCCCATCGCGCGAATCTCTTCGTACAAACGCGTCGCGGAGAGCGCGTACTGTTCAAAGCGTTCTCGCAGGTAATGATGAAACGGATGGAGTCTTGAGCCTCGCTGGGGTGTTTGGAACGCCTCCGGGTGTTCGCCGCGAAGAAGTTTCCGCACGGTATTGCGCGAGAGCCCCGATTGGCGAGCGATTTGTCGGATGGAAAGACCTTGTTGTTTGAGCAATTTGATATCCATGATCTGATCCTTGTTGATCACTTGCGTCCTCCCTGGAAACACGCTGTCGTGGTTTCTGGATTGGGGGACGCATCGGAAAAAACACGATAGACAACCGGGCTCATAGAGCCATAATGTCCGCCCCCTCGCGTGGCAAACTAGGCAAGCCCGGCAATTTGCGTCGCCCCATGCTGCTGCGCAGCAGCATGGGGCTGTTTTTTCCCTTATCTTTCCAGGTGGGTCAATTCTCAATGCGCATTAGTGGGTCAATTCTAAATGCGCAATCACATTGTCAGTCAACTTAACCTAAGAGACCCCGTGGCCCCCTAAAACGGCACCACCTCAACTCAGGTTCCGCCGGGCATGGAGGCTCTTTCGCTTCGGCAACACGCATTCGCCCGGCGGTGCAGTTGGAACATTAACCGAGGTTCCGCCGCGACTGGTTACCATTCTCCTTCGGCAACGTCCTTCGTCGCGGCGGTTCTGCGATATATTAATAAGCCTAATCCGCTGCGGACGAACGCTTTTCCAAGTATTCGAACACTGGGGCAAATCGACGACGCATCGCAGGCCGCCCGAATTTTGCGACCAGCATTTCGTTTGCTGCATCGTGCTCCCCGCAACTGATCAGCGCGGCAATAACGCGCAAGAACTGATCTTGGTCATGCAAGACACGTTCATCGCCGTGGCGGTTCATTGCGATGACTCCTTCGGCGCTTGAGTACTCATCCAAGAATCCGAACAACCATCGCGTGGCATACGCCTCAAATTCTCGGATGGCCGCGACTACTGAGTCGGGCTGATACAGATACCAACGGGCGCCGGTTCCCTTCGGCGATGTGAGCTCGATTGGCTGGTGCAGCGTTGACGAATTCGGCGACAAGAGCGTCGCATCGCTACTCGTCATTTCGACTGCAACACCATCAACTTTCGGAATGGAAACTGTCAGCCAAGGATAAACTGCGGCGGCGGCGTTAGGATTGTCCTTTGGTGTGTGTTCAATGCACACTTCGACTGATTGCAAACATTCGGACAGTTTCCGATCGAAACGAAGTGAATTCGACCTACGCTGGAACCCAACTGACTCAAACGTCTTGTCCGCATGTTGAGCCAACGCGGAAAGTACCGCTTCTTTCACTTCTTGTTTTTGATTACTCATGGTCGCCTTATCTCAATTGAACGTCGTATCTGTCGCCCAGCATGTTGCCCAACGGTTGGTAGTGTTTCTACGCCGGAATTGTTCAACGCCGAATCAAACGTCCGCTGCGCCGCCGTCCGTATGGCTGTGCCGGATTTGACTTCAAGCCCAATAACTCGACCGCTGGGCGAGATCGCCGCACCATCGTATTTACGAAGCTGTCCGGCGGCGTCGCGAACTGA
>DAOLCX010000406.1:0-3686 GCA_035327685.1 Pirellulaceae bacterium
GGTGGAGCTGCCGATTCTGGAAACCCGCCGGCAGCCTTCAGGCGACTCCACCTCGGCTAGAACAGATTAAACTCACTGAACCACCTCCTTTCGCAATCGAACTCGTTTCGCCCCAGCCAACCATTGCCGATAGAGGGCCTGGGCAAAACCTGAAACTCACCATCGCATTGCGTTGATGCGACCCGTACGACACTATTATGACCGACTTGCTACGCTCTGGCAATCTGGAATTTTTCGAGTAGAAACCGCCAAGAATTCGCCTTGCTTGCCGCGCGCCGTTCGGTACACAATGATAAGACGGCTAGCACGCGACCAGGTTCACAACCGATGAACCAAGGGGGGCTGTGAAACGTAGTGGCCAGTCGTCCAGTGTTTATTGCAATAGATGGAATGTCCGGAGGTGATGTATGAAACCGTTGAATTTGATCGCGGTATTGGCAGTCGTGATGGGGAGTTTCCAGATGACGGCGTGGGCGCAGCAGCCTGGGGCACGTCCGGGTGAGCCGAGAGGGGATATGCAATTTGCCCCTCAACATCCAGAGGCCATGGCACAAGATTTGTCGCATGTCCAACACCTGTTGCGAGAGTTGGGGATGCCCGATTTGGCCAACCAGGTTGCACACCGACAACACGAACAAGAACAACGTCGCCGATCAATGGCCGAAGCTGTGATGCAGCAATTGCGCGCCGCAGGCATGCCGGATTTGGCCGAACAGGTTCAACAGCGTCTGCAACATCCGGGTGTCCAGGTGCGGGGCCACTTGGACGGATCTCTCCACCCGCCAGCCATGATTTCACCGGAGGAAGGACGAGCCGGGCGACGGATTGCTGAACCCCAAGGGGCACCGCAAGGCTCTCGAGCTCCAATTCAACCCATGCCCGAACCCGAACCTCCCCGAAGGCGAATGGAACAAGACCAGCAGCGCGTGGTTGAACTCGAGCGTGAATTGACTCATGCCCGCCGGGAAATCGCCGCGATGCGCCAGAAGTTGGAACAGACCGCCGCCGCCTTGTCCCAGCGCGAACAAGCCGAACAAGCCGCTCGCCACGTCGAGGCAGAGATGAAGCGACGATTGGAAGAAATGGAAGCAAAACAACGCGAATTTGCGGCTCGCGCCCGCAAAGAAGCCGAACGCGCCGAGCAAATGGCGCGCGAGGCCGAAGCGAAAGCGCGCGAAGAAGCAGCTCGCGCCAAAGCTAAAGAAGAAGAACGTCGCGCCAAACAACAGGAACGTCAGGAAGAAGCCAACAAACAACGAGAAGGAGACGGTTAAATAAACTGCCAACTTGAAATGGGCCAGGCTTCCAGGAGTTTCTTGCCCCATTCTTCTATTTCATCCGTGAACATTCGTGGCCAAAAAATCTCTACAGGAAGAGTTTTCAGCCACGGATGTTCACGGATCGACGCGGATGAGGTCAATCTGCATTCAATTCAGCACATTGCTTCAGGCTAAATCGGCAGTCTTGATTCTCGCATCGACAATTTTAATATCGCATAACTCAGTAAATCGTGGCGGTGGTGGTAATAGTCCACCAAGGGTTGCGGTTGGTCGGAACTCAGTCCCAATTCCAATAGCGTGGGCGAGATTCCGCGTTGCCCCACATAATAGGCGTCCAGATCCACTGCTAAGCTGACCGCCTGAGCCGTGCAGCCCAAGCGATCCAACCATTCGGCAATGATCTCTACGGCAAGTTCTCGTTCGGGCGAATTGTGCATCGAGCGCAGTCGATCTGTGAAATGAGCAATCGCATGCTCCCGGTCTCGATCCAAAAAGGCACCGTAGTACAGTCGATGATCGGCATACATCGGATCAAACAGTGGTTGCTCGGGATACTGCAAGGCCTCGGGAAACAGTTCGCCGTACCGACATAGCTCTAACAATTGAGCCCAAGCCTCAGAGCTTTTCGCCCGGCGGCCAATCCGGACAATGGCAGCCAAATGGGTGGCGTCGCAATGAGGGACCGACGAAGCGATCTCGTGGCTCGCCACATCCAGCAAGGAACTCAACCATTCCCCAGGCAATTCTCCCCCAGGCAATACTCGCGGCCCAACCTCGGAACTCCCCTGCCGCTTTTGCCAAAGCTCGATGAGGGCGCGAACGCGGCTATCGGCGGAGTCGGATTCAGCCAACGTGCGACACAGATTATCTCCGATTTCGCCGTAACCATGAGCAACCAGTGATTCCGCCAACGCCGACGCATCCTCTGGATACAAATGTGTTTGGATCGCTTCCCAAGTTGAAATGGCGTTGCACGTACCGAATTCTTTCAACAGGCGACGGTAACCGGCGATCGGATGGGCTCCTTGATACAGCGTGACATCGATCCACTCTGACACATGTTCTTCATCAGGCGGGTTTGATTCAAACAGGCTGCGAACCTGATCTCGATCGTCCAATGGGCTGAGAAACTGCCACGCTTGTTGATAACGTTGTTGTTCGACCAATCGTTGACCTGCTTCGCGACACGCCATGAGCAAGTCGTGTTCCATCGAATCGAGCGGAGGGTTCGCCGCTAACGTACGCTGGCGTCGCGAGAACACAGGCTGTCCAGCCCGGTGGCGAGACTGCATTTTTCGGACTTCAAACAAGCGGTGCGGATCGTTTTGTTCACAAAAATGCTCGGCGAGCCAGTTCAAAGCGTCAACGACTGACCGCGACTCGACGATCTCGTCAAATGTTCTGCACAGGTCGCGATTCATGGTGATGATCTTTGCAAAAATTCATGGACTCAACAGATTTATGCAGGTCATCCACGATCGATCAAGGAGACCATGTACATGCAGGAGGTCAGCAGGCCCGCCTGACCCCAAATGCTTTGCCACCGCCAAATCATCGAATTAGCCGCATTGCGTTAGCACCGGTTATCTATGCTTGAACCGGACGCTAAAGCTTTCTTGCTGATTCAATGCGAACCTGGATTTTAGCTGTGAGCGACCCTGGGGGTATGGGATATGGTAACATAACCCGGTGAGTTGCATGAGACTTGCCACGCGGCTTATTGCACGGGAAATATTTCAGGGAACATCTTGTTTGATCAACATCCTTTTCTGGTTGTGAGTGGACCGTTCCAAAGCGAACTGGATGCATTCATTCAGCGATTTGCAGGACATATCACGCGGACGGTCCCATTTCAGGACACTCGCCCTCAAACCTACCATCTGGTTCATGCGACTCAGCAGATTCTCGTGGCAGAGATTGACGCCATCGCATTTACTTCCGCAGGTGGGGTCCGTCATTTTTTATGGGGGCTGCAACCACACTTCGACCGGCAGCGGCTAGTCCACGCTTTGAGCGATGCGCGGACGTTCGCCACGACCCAGTTTACCCACGAAGCCCTCACCGAGTTTGAAATTGCGCATCAATTTCTGGCTCCTGGAACTGGCGACTGGCGCGATTTGCTCCGGCGTTTCGAGCAATCGATATCCCTTACCAACTGTACGTTGGCCTTGGAGCAAACCGTTCATCACGTGGAGGTTCGGGGGGGATTGGAAGCCCGCGGTGCCATCGTGGTGGACTTGCCGATTCTGGGGGTACCGCTGCGCAAAGCGTTGGGGGCCACACGAAATCTGGCCGAGGATGAGCCGTGGCCGACGACCGTGTTCATCTTTGATACGGTCCAACTGCAAGCGTTATCGGACGATATTCGCGGCCGACCCACATTGAGTGTTGATGATACGCTGGTGT
>DAOLCX010000407.1:0-3684 GCA_035327685.1 Pirellulaceae bacterium
GCTGGAATCGCTGGCGTGTCATGTGACCATTTTGGGTGAAGAGCCTCATGGAGAATTTGCCCATCCACCCGAACCGACGGCAAGCAATCTGGCGGACATTTCGGACCACGTATCCAACAACCGGTATGATGTCGCTTTCTGCCAAGACCCCGACGCGGATCGGCTGGCCATTATCGACGAACGCGGCCAGTATATCGGTGAGGAATATACGCTGGCACTGACCTTGGAAAACCGATTGTCCCAGCAATCTGGAATTGTAGTCACGAATTGCTCGACCAGTCGCATGGCATTGGACATCGCTGCGAAATATAACAGCCAATGTGTGACCAGCGCTGTCGGTGAAGCCAACGTGGCAGATTTGATGCTGGCGCGACAGGCGATCTATGGAGGCGAAGGAAATGGAGGCCCGATCGACCCGCGCGTCGGACTAGTGCGCGACAGCTTCGTCGGGATGGCGCAAATCCTGGAATTGATGGCCCTGCGAAAACAATCGATCAGCCAGCTTGTCTCGCAACTCCCGACCTACCACATTGTGAAATCAACGATACCGATCGCGCGGGAAAACATGGGGCGGTTGTTCGAACTAATCGAGGACGCTACTCTCAATCCGCCTGAAGGCAAGTCATCACAGGAATCGCCCTATGCGTCAACCGGCACGCTGCCTTTGTTTCAAACGACGATCAGTCGCCTCGATGGTCTCCGCGTCGATTGGCCGGACCGCTGGATGTTAATTCGCGGCAGCAACACGGAACCCATCGTGCGAGTGGTGGCAGAGGCTCGTTCCGTGTCCGATGCACAACAACTGTGTAATTTGGCCGCCGAACTCGCAGCAAAACTCGGAGACCAGGCATGAGCAACCTCGTGCCACTTCCGATCGAAGCGATTGGCTCTGATGCACAAACCGGTGAGAGCTTTGTCGATAATCCATTTGCCACGTGTTACATTCGGCCCCGATCCATCGAATACCGATTTAGACCTGGCGAATCGATCGACCTTTTAATCGCTCGCCTCGATCACTCAGGCTGGCGCGGCCAGATCATCGGACCGCACGGGTCGGGAAAATCGACACTCGTCGCCACTTTGGCAGGACCTGCCCTGACGCGATTCGAAAGGATTGAATGGTGGGCGATCCGATCCCATTCGGGGGTTTTCCGCAGAGTCGTCTGGCATCGCGAAAACGACTTGCGTCGCGACGCCAACGCCGACGGCCACGTTGAAGCGACTCGATTGGGAACGTTGACCGTGATTGAAGGATGGGAGCGATTGCCCTGGTGGAGCCGACTTGCATCTTGTTTAGCTGGACGCTTAGGGCGCCGGCACGTGTTGTTAACTGGCCGCCGCCCGATGAGTTGCTTCGCTCCGGTGATTTATCGAGCAACACCCGACCTGGCAAGATTTATGGAACTGTGCCATTGGCTGCAACGTGATGTGGAGCATCCTTTGGCAGACTCTGACGTCAGTCAAGCCTTCCACGCCCACCAGGGAAACGCGCGTGAAGCCCTGCTGGCCCTCTTTGACCTCTTTCAAGAACAAAACAGGAGTTAATCACTCGAACTGACGGGAGCCTTCCCCCATAACATGCGTGCTCCAGACACCCATTCTTTTTTGGGTTGTGGTGACAGGCTGGAAAGCCTGTCCCACGTTGGGCGGCATTGCCTTGATATTTCCAATTGGATGTTGAACCAGCCTTAGCCGGCCATTTTGGAAATTCGATTGACGGACGGCATTTCATCTTGTTGGCCGTTGCACAAGTAGTGCATCACGTAGGCGTCTTCGGTAGTGTCGTCGTAGTAATCCCGCAGAACCGTCACCGCGCGGAATCCCATTTTCCGAAAGAAGACTTGAGCCGCCAAATTCGTTTCGCGAACTTCCAATCGAATCCGCGTTCGGCGTTGGCTAGAGAGTTTTGAGACCAGTTTTTCGACCATCTGGGCTCCGATGCCGCGACGGCGACCGTCAGGGCTAACGGCGAAATTCAATACGTGCAGGTAGTCTTTGTCCAATTCATAGATCATAAACCCGACGACTTTGTCGTCCTGTTCGGCAACCATGCCGATGCAATTCCGTTGCCGTAAACAGCGAACAAAATCATCTTCCGACCATGGAAACTCGAAACTCGCCTGCTCGATTTGCAGCACTTCCGGCATGTCGCGCCGAATCATCCAGCGAATATGAGTATTCACAGTCAATCCTTTGGGGAAACGCATATGTTCGACTTCCTTTGGTCGCGTTGTCAGTGGATTTCGTGGTTGGAGGCGGTTACGCCAGCCATGCGACTAAAGTAGCAAAACCATTTACCTCTGCCAATATGAAAGTCTCCCCCAATTTTTCGCATTTGGCCGAGTTTGTTGGACCTTGAACGTCCGCGCGATGGTCGCCAACCATTCCATGCTTGCCGCGCGGCGAGAACGTTCCGCATCGGTTGTTGATCGACTTGAACGGTGCAAAAATTTAACGATTCTCGGAGTCGTGCGAATTATTTCGAATTCGCATATTCTTCGAAGAGTTGGTGGATGTCCGGTTGACTTTCATCCAGCCTCACCAATACAAATCGGTAACGAAGCCGCAGCTCCTCGCCCGCTGGAATTTCCACCGCACCGGCGCCCCGCTCCTTCTTTAGAAACTCGTGAAGCCCAAAGGGATTCGCGGCAATTAAACCGTAGTCGCGCGCATGCCACGTTGTGGGATGCCTAAGATTTTCTGGATGATCCAGAATTGCAATTCCAACCGATTCACCTCCGACTTTCCCCGAATAAAAAACCCATTGCGCTGGTCTTCCCCAAATTGCCTGTCCCACTTCGCCGGCGCTATTCTCCGCTTGACCAAAAACTTCGAGTACTCCGCGGCGCGGATCGGCTGTCAGTCGCAGATCGGGATGAGTCCGAATGGCCATAAACCCTTCTTTGGTGTCGCCCATGTGGACGGGGCCAAAAGCAGCTTGGATGCGAATATCAAAGTCGATCCAGCGAGTCGTTTCTTCGGCGCCGCAGCGGATGGTCGTTACGTCTTGGCAGACCGGCGTTTCGCCGACTCGCCAGGTACTGTGCAGTTGTACCGACGAATTCGCAAAATCAGCCACACATCGATCAACGCAGATCGCCCCTTTCTCGGCCCAGAAATCGATTCCATTGACATCGCCGTGCCCGTACCAAATCGACTTGTGATGAACATGGTCTGTCTCGCCGGAATCGGGATCCTCCATGGGCCAGGCGCGCGTCATGGAAACTTGCCCATGTGCCATGACCGGGTACAAAATGGGTTTGTTGAAACCGCTGGTATGCAATCGAGTCAGCAGACGGTCCTCGATGGTGAACTCAAAGGTCCCATCGGCCGCTTCGCTGAGCTTTACGAGTGGCGACTGACCGAACAGCTCACCCTGCAGTCCCCCCCAAACAACTAGCGCCAATCCGCACACAATTCGAGCTAACGGTTGGCGCCATTGTAGAACAACGGTCCCCCATGGTTTGCCATTCTGAAATGGTTGACCGCGCTCATTAGTAGAGCAATTGAGGACCTTTGCCCTAACATCGTGCCTTTCCGCCAAATTCCGTGACCGGTTGCCAAATCGAGCTAATGAATGCTGACCCGAGGGCATCGCCAACCTTAATCGCGCTCCAATCTGATCAATGTCCGTCTGCATATCGGTTCGCATATCCGCCTTTGTTCCGTTGTTATTTATCTCGT
>DAOLCX010000408.1:0-3678 GCA_035327685.1 Pirellulaceae bacterium
TCCATGTCTCGCCATGCGGACTCGATCGCTTCCCACTCGGCGTCTAACTCGGACCATTGCCGCGCTTGATCTGGAGTCGGCAGCAACACCGTCGGCGTCGGAATGTGACTGGCGTCGTTGTAGGTCCCGGCTTCGTCGATCGAGTTAAAAAACGCAGTTAATTGGTAATAGTCGCGCTGCGTGATCGGATCGAACTTGTGGTCGTGACATCGGGCGCATTCCAGCGTCAATCCGAGAAACGCCATGCCCATGGTGTGGACGCGATCGGAGGCATATTCGATTCGCCACTCCAAGTCGATACTACCCCCTTCGTTGGTTTGCCGATGGAGTCGATTAAAAGCCGTGGCCACAAGCTGCTCGGCGGTCGGTGCGGGGAGCAAATCACCGGCCAGTTGCTGGGTAACAAACTGGTCATACGGCAAATTGTTGTTCAGCGCGCGCACGACCCAATCGCGATAGGGCCAGACTTGACAAATCAAATCCGATTGGTAGCCGTACGAATCGGCATACCGCGCGACATCCAGCCACCCGATTGCGAGATGTTCGCCAAATCGGGGTGAGGCCAGCAAACGCTCCACAACGCGTTCATATGCATCGGCCGATTGATCGCGCGCAAACGCATCGAGTTCATCGAGAGATGGCGGCAAACCGGTCAGGTCCAGCGTCACACGGCGCAACCACCGCCAGCGCTCGGATTCTTCCGAAGGTGTCATGCCCATGCGGGCTAGTTCCATTGCGATGAACCGGTCGATTTCGTGGCGGGACCAACCGGCGATTGACTCCTCCGGCACCTCGATGCGAGTAGGCAATGTTTCAAACGACCAATGTTTCTGATAGTTTGCTCCCGCGGCAATCCAGGCATTTAACTTGGCCAGCTCGTCAGGTGTGATCGGGTGGCGGTGTGAACCGGGAGGAGGCATCAGCAAGTCCGGGTCTTCGCTTGCGATCCGGCGGATCAATTCGCTTCGCTGGGGACGACCGGGAACGATGGCTCGGCCGTCACCGCTGGGTAATTCACCGACCGCCGCATCGCGCAAGTCGAGGCGTAAACCGGAAATATTTGCGGCTTCGTCTGGCCCATGGCAAGCGAAACACCGATCGGAAAGGACGGGCAAAATATCGCGTTGAAAATCGGGTTCTTCGTCTGATAAGTCCTCGATGGGCGAGATCCATGCGCGCGGCCCGCTCTCAGGTATTTCAATCAATCGGTATGAACCAGTGATACACATCCCTGCCACAGACAGGCCGATCGTCAGGACGAGAATTGCATAAGTAGCGGTCAATTTACCAGTAGCTACGCTTGCCAAGGCGCGGTTCGACGCGCGATTCCGCGTTTTGGCAACTGTGGTTACCCTGGTTGTTGGGTGTAACAATGCACTGGCCAATTCGAGTCCTCTTGGCACGATCCTAAAGATCAACAGTCTGAGACGGCGCATCATCCGGCGATCTCCTGACGGACGCACCGGCGCCGATATATGTTGCGCTCCGATTGATCCTGGCCAAAGTGGTCAATATGGAAAGAGTAATGGTTGTTGAACCATAAGGAAAACGAGTCCTCCCAATCGCGGTCAATCGGCAGCGACAGGGCCAGAGTTTTGCCTGGCGGAAAGTTCATGAACTCACCTTGTTCGACAACAATGGAGCCGTCTTTGATCACCAACCAGGGGAATTGAAACATGGTTTCTCGGTTTTCATCCGGAGTATAGACAGCAACGTCAGCATCGGAGCCGGGGGTCAGCGCCCCTTTATTCTGCAATCCCAACAAACGTGCCGGTCCCGCGCGAGTCACGACGGCGATTTCATGCAAAGTATACTCGCGTTTCAAATCTTTAAGGGGGGACAATTCGCGGACTTTGCGCGGCAGCTTGCCGAATTCCTCGCGGCGAAACTCGCGATCCATCAGCAACCGAATGATTCGCGGGTAAGTCAAAAAGCTTCCTCCGTTGGGGTGATCCGTCGTCAGGGCAATCTGCCAGGGATTGGTGACGCGCAACAGCCATTCCAAGCCAATCGTCCATTGCCAGGCGTGTATCGCCACCTTGTTTTTGTATTCGATCGGCGAAATGCCGCATCCCGTTTCGACTTCGATATCGCACGAGTACCAGGATTGTCCCGTCAATCGGCTGAGGGCATATCCCAAGGGTGCGTCGGCCGTCATCGTCATCGTTTCACCAAACATGACTTGACCGACATCGACACTCAGTTCCGGATGTGCGTTGATCCAATCAGCCAAAGGCTCGACGCGCGAAGTAAATGACTCTTCGCTGTCTCCGCCGCCTCCGTAGCTGTGAAATTGCACGTGAGCCAAATGGGCGCGCCATCCGTCCAGCAGTCGCATCGTCTCCAACGTGATTTCCCAATTGCCCGGAATTCCCAGATTCAGGCCGTGCAGATGGAGGGGATGCGGAAGTTGCAAATGATGGGCCGCTTCGGCCACCGCGCGGATCACATCGGCGGGGGGGAAGTTGAAGCCCGCCACATCCTCCCACAGATCGCGGACGTTTCCCTGAGCGCGTTGTTTCCAAACTGCCACACCACCCGGATTGGCTAATTTCGGTCCCCAAGCTCCACAGCGGCCCAGCAGCCAGGCCAGAAAGCGTTGCACTTCGGCCGGATTGCGACGCCCGTTTTGCAAGACATACTCATGGTTCCCGATCAGGGCAAGAAAACCGACATCCAGTCCGGCCATCTGTTCCAGTTCGCGATGGACCAGACGACTGGCCGACGGCGCGATCGCCGCATCCATCACCGTGGTGTATCCCATCGATAGATACTTGGCGGCCACTTCGCAAACCGACGGTGTGATCGGATTGGCGATTTGTTCTGGAGTGGACCTCAAGGAGTCGCCGGATCGCGCAGCCATCAACCGGGCCCTCATGGTTCGGGCGGCGTTGACTTTAGGCCCCACAATATGCGAGTGCATGTCGATGCCACCGGGCATGATGACTCGGCCGCGGCAGTCAATTTCGCGAACAGGATGGGGCAAGTGGGAATCGGGCGAGTTCACGATCCGGCCGTCGCAAATCCAGATATCGCCGATCATTTCGGCATGACTGCTGGCCGGATCGACGATCGTACCACCCATGAGTTTCAAATAACCCATCGCGACTTCATCTGGGTTTGGGCGTGGCTCGCGCGTCTTCAGGCTTAACTTGTACCGGCGCGTCCGGAGTGGTCAGTCGCGATTCAATGCTGGCATACACCGCATCAAATTCATCGTAGCGTTCGGCGATGCGCCGCAGGCGCTGCAGGTATTCAGCGCGATCGCCCTGCGGTCCATTGGGGTCGAGCCGGATCGTGATCGGTCGGTGTTTTCGAAACATAAAAGCCTTCAAATTGACGTCAAGACTATTGTGACCCGAACGATCGATAAAATCCAGACGGCAGGCACTATTCATTTTCTCATTGCGATTGGCGGGCCCATTTGCACTGAATGGGTTGTTTCATGACGGTCACCCAAAAGAGTTTGGTAAGTGGGGGCGTAATCCACTCGCCCGTTCACGCCGGTCGATAACAAACGAGGGGGTCGGGAGTCTTTTTCAGCATGCTGGATTCCTGAAACCACAACGGTTAGTGAAAGAGGCTCCCGCCCCCTTTGACTTATTTGCGGATTGATTGGATTCGATATGCGGACACGCGCCACTACACATACCTTAATCCAGCGACGCGGTCACCGCT
>DAOLCX010000409.1:0-3677 GCA_035327685.1 Pirellulaceae bacterium
ACGGTTCGTTGGGCGCGGACCATGCGTCCGTCCAACAAGCGGCGCGGCGCGCCCAAGCCCATGAGTTTATCTGCGAACTGCAGGACGGATACCAGTCGGATATCGGGGAGCACGGCGGCAAGCTTTCTGGCGGTCAACGGCAGCGTTTGTCGCTGGCCCGGGCGATTTTGAAGAACCCCTCGATTCTGATTTTGGATGAAGCGACCAGTCAAATCGATCCGCACAGCGAAGCGGCGATCCATCATACGTTGCGGCAGTTTATCAAGGGCCGCACCACGATCATGGTCACGCACCGGCTATCAACCCTCGAATTGGCCGATGCCATACTGGTGATGGATCAAGGCCAGGTTGTTGATCTGGGAACTCATGCTGAACTGATGGATCGCTGTCCGACGTATCGGTTGTTGCGGGATTCTGAATTAAAAGGAGTGGCTGCCTGATGAGCGCCCAACGCCATGCGATGGTGACCCGGTTTGAGACGTTGCAGGTCGCGAAGCAGATTTTGCAGCGGGAGGCACAAGCCGTCGCGCGGCTTGCCGATCAGCCGCCTGTGGAAATTGACGATGCCGTCGATCTGATCCTGGCGGGAGACGGTGCGGTGATTGTCACAGGCATGGGCAAGGCGGGTTGGATCGGCCAAAAACTGTCGGCTTCGTTAGCATCCACGGGAACTCGCAGTCATTTCTTGCATCCGGCGGAAGCGATCCACGGTGATCTGGGGCGCGTCGGAGACCAGGACGTTGTATTGGCTCTATCGAACAGTGGCGAAACCGATGAATTGTTGTTGGTGCTTCCGCATCTTAAGCGCCTGGCGCGGGGATTAATTGCGTTGACTGCCAAGCCCAACTCGACATTGGGGCGGGCGGCTGATGTCGTGTTAGATTTCGGCCCGGTTCGAGAGGCTTGCCATTTGGGTTTGGCGCCATCGACGAGCACCATCTTGATGTTGGCACTCGGGGACGCTTTGGCGTTAGTGTTGTCACAGCGTCGTGAGTTTCAGCCTCTCGATTTTGCACGTTATCATCCTGGCGGTGCGCTAGGAAGAAAGCTGACGCGCGTCGAAGAGATCATGCGGCCGATTGAAAAATGTCGTGTTGCCAATTGCACTGAGAAAGTGCGCGACATCTATGTGCGCAGCAGCGTCGCGGAACGGCGAGTGGGCGTGATCCTGATCGTCGATGACGCCGGGGCGCTGGCTGGCTTATTTACGGACAGTGATTTGGCGCGGTTGTTGGAGCGCAGACGAGATCGAGATCTCGATGAACCGATTGAACGGGTCATGACATCAAAACCCAAGACGGTTCTGTATGGAACTCGGTCGGCGTTGGCAATCGAAATGATGGCGGGACACAACATCAGTGAATTGCCTGTCGTCGATCAAGTGGGCCGGCCAAAAGGCGTCATTGACATTACCGATGTTATTGGGCTGTTTCCCCACGAATGGACCGACATCAAGGCTTAATCTCGATGCCATCAGAGAGTCGGACGCGATTCGCCTGGCCGGTGTTTGCCATGGCTGGGTTGTTAGTGGTCATCGCCTTGGTTGTGATGCCATTTGACGTTCCGGCAGCCTTGTCCATACGCACGGAGCGATTGCCTTCCGATCTGAGTCGATTGTTGGACTTGAGCGAATTGTGGGGGCATGGGCTAGGTGCGTTCCTGGTCTCGGTCACCGTGTGGTTGATGATGCCCCAGCAACGGCAGGGCCTGTTCAGGTTAGTGGCCGGTTGCGTTCTGGCCGGAATGTTGACCAATCTGATCAAACTGTTTATTGGGAGGTGGCGACCTGGCTTTTTCTGGTATCAGGATAACTTGTTGTCCACTTGGGTAGCGACCGAGGTGATTCCGGCCAGCGGATTGAACACCGAGCATGCCTCGCAGTCGTTTCCATCGGGTCACAGTGCTTCCGCGCTGGCCTTGGCGTATGGGATGACGATGATCGCACCGCGAGGCGCTCCCATCTATTGGATGTTGGCGTGCTGCGCCTGCGTTCAGCGCGTGTCCTTTAATGCGCACTGGCCCAGCGACGTATTGATCGGCGCGGCTATCGGTCTGGGCGCGTCCGCTTTGGTATTCGCGCTGCCGTTTCCGAGTCGCAAGTGGTCAAAACATCACAGCCCGTCGGCCTGCGCATCACTGCCATCGACAAGCCACAGCCCAACCGCCCATTGATGGTTGGCGAAATTCAACGTTGGATTCAGACGCAACTTTAAAAATCGAATTTGCGCAAAAACTCGTGGCAATCAATGCACCGCAGCGTCAATTCAAAATACCGCAAGGCCGTGGCCTCCAGGTTGCCGCTGTCCGCAGCCCGAACCAGGTTGTCGGTGGCCATCCTCAGTTCGGCCGACATTCGTTTGTATTCGGGGTTGTCGCCAGGCCCGACAACGATGGCTCGCATCACGGCATCGATCTCAGTAGCCCCATCGCGGACCAGGTTGAAATTTTTGACGGCCAGCCCTTCCACGATATTTTGTGAATACATCAATTTGGTGCGCATCAAGTCACGGCGTTTCGCCAATTCGTCGTCGTCTTGGTCTTGTATTCGCATGCTGGCCCAAGTGACCGCGCCGGCAACTCCCA
The DNA here is from genome assembly GCA_035327685.1 of Pirellulaceae bacterium. Lineage (GTDB taxonomy): Bacteria > Planctomycetota > Planctomycetia > Pirellulales > Pirellulaceae > BJ22. Next base: position 2,584 of record DAOLCX010000409.1, read on the forward strand.
CTACAAACAGCATCCAGCATGCAGTCAACAACTTCGATCGAAACATCGCTTTTTCCTTTTTGATGAAACTACCCGGCCACCAATGCGCCTTGCTCCGCGACAACCCGCACAAAGTCGGTTGAGGATACCATACCCACGACACGTTCGTGGTCATCGACGACCGGCAAATGCCGATATCCATCGTGCACCATTTGGCGCGCCGCCACGACAATGTTGGTTTCCTCGTGAATCGTATTCACCGGTGTCGTCATGACATCTTCAATTTTTGTCGTGTCCTCTTGTTCGGCCAGTAACTTGATCATGAATTTGCGTGTTTCCGTAGTGACCAGCGACAACGCGCTGAGGTCAGAGTGGATTTCACGACTGACATTGAGCAGATCAAACATCGACACAATCCCGACAACTTTGTTGTCGTCCGCGACGACCGGTAGTGCCGATACGCCAAAATCGTCTATTTTTCGAATCGCGTCGATCAGTCGATCCTGTTGATGGACGCTGATGACATCGGGCGTCATCAAATCGCGAGCGGTCAATTCACCCAACTTTTTGAACATCGATTTCATCCTTTCAGTTTGGCGCCGAGACGAATTTTCTAAACCAGCGTGTGATTGCCACTTCAATACCGAATGCTGGTCCAACCAAAGTCGCAAATGCGCAATTCTTTTTAATGATTACTCTTCTTAATGATTACTCTTCAGCAAACGCAGTGCCACAAACAAATAGTCGCGTTTCACTCGTGGCCGGGCCGAAATTATTCTATCGCTTGCTCCTACTATCTGCATGTTTGAAACCAATTTCCATGCAAGATGTGCCCAAGAGACGGGCAAAATGACCGATGGGTGAAGGGCTGAAAGCCGGTTTTATGGGTGGTCTAATTGCCTAACGCCTTTAATTGCGTGGTGGGCTATAACGCACAGCAGAGTCCATGTTTTGGCCCGTTCGACACACCAATCAGTATTCTTCGTATGTTCCAGGGACTGAACTGGAAACGGAGGCGAGAGCCTTACTCACGCCATCTAACTACTTGGATTGAACGCGAGTCCTTCTTGGGTCGCCCAAGTTCTAACTTTACGGTCCGATCCTGCCGGGGACAT
>DAOLCX010000410.1:0-3667 GCA_035327685.1 Pirellulaceae bacterium
CGAAATAAAAGCGTTCCGTACTTGGGTCCGGTGGATAGCGACCAGCGCTTTGGCTTGGTTTGCCGTACCGCATGGTTGTTTTCCCGTCCGCGCGGACGACCCGCCGACGATGACCGAGGACGAAGCGTTGGAGTTTTTCACGACGCGCATCGAGCCCATTTTGAAACGAAAATGTTGGGAATGCCACGGTGATGATCCGGAAAGTCTGGCGGGGGGGCTAGCGCTGACTTCGCGGGCCGATATCTTGCATGGTGGGGATTCTGGCCCAGCAGTGGACGAGCGACACGTTGACGCCAGCATCTTGCTCCGCGCGGTGAACTACGATCTGTACGAAATGCCACCGGACGGCAAGTTGTCGAAACGAGCGATCGAAGATTTAACTACATGGGTCAAATTGGGTATGCCTTGGCCAGAAAAGGCCGAGCGGAGGATACATGGCGACGCGGGTGCGGGCCATGCCGGTGTGGATTGGGAAGCGGCGCGACAGTGGTGGTCGTTCCAGCCCGTGCCAGCGGTTGTACCCCCAGAGGTTCAGCACCGCGCATGGCCAGTCAATGAAATCGACCAGTTCATTCTGGCGGCGTTGGAAATCCATGAGATGAAGCCTGCGCCGGAGGCCAGCCGTGAAACATTGATTCGCCGGGCATATTATGACCTGATTGGATTGCCCCCATTGCCCGAGCAGGTGCGGCAGTTTGCTGACGACCCCGACCCATTGGCTTATGAAAAACTGATTGACCAACTTCTCGAATCGCCCCACTATGGCGAAAAGTGGGGGCGGCATTGGCTGGATCTGGTAAGGTATGCCGAGTCCAACAGCTTCGAGCGCGATGGAACAAAGCCGTTCGTGTGGAGATACCGCGATTATGTCATCCGTTCGTTGAACGAAGACAAGCCCTATGATCAATTCCTGTTGGAGCAGTTGGCCGGAGACGAACTGCCTGAAGTCACTGCGGAGACTCTGATTGCCACTGGGTTTTATCGATTGGGGCAATGGGACGACGAACCAGCTGACATGCTGCAAGCTCGATTTGACGAATTGGATGATATCTTGGCGACGACTAGCCAGGTTACGTTGGGGCTGACTGTCAATTGTGCCCGTTGCCATGATCACAAGATCGACCCTATTTCGCAACATGATTACTATGCGTTGATGGCGTTCTTTTCGAATGTCCGGCGGTATGGAATTCGTGATGAGGCGTCGGTCCGCGATGCGTCGCTCCGCAGTTTGAATGGCGAGGCTGCACCGGCTGGAAACGTGCGGCAGCGGCGGCGGGCATTGCGCGAAATTGAGTCGGCTTTGGCCGAGATCGAAAACCTGGTGAAACCTGATTTTTCACCAGTCGAACACGAAGAGTTTCAATATGAGTTTCATCGCATCCATCTGGTAGCGAAGCGATCGGGTGGCCTGATTTCGCAGCAACAGGCTGACGAGTATGCGCGTTTGACCGAGGAGCGTGGGCGTTTGTTAGTTGAAACGCATTTGGCCGATCAAACCATCCTGTGTGTCAAAGAGTCGGGGGCCGATCCTGAACCCATGTTCGTTCGTATTCGAGGCAACCCGCATGTGCTGGGGCCTGAGGTTCAGCCTCGTTTTCTCACGATCTTGGGGGGAGAACAACCGGAGTTGGTGCCTTCCCCCAACGGGGAATCGACGGGGCGACGTCTGGCTTTGGCGAATTGGATTGTGAACCCCGATCATCCGTTGACGGCGCGAGTGATGGTCAATCGTGTCTGGCAACATCACTTCGGCCGCGGCCTGGTTCGCAGCGCCAACGATTTTGGTCTGCACGGGAACCGGCCGACCCATCCAGAATTGCTGGATTGGCTGGCAACTCGCTTTGTTGAAGAAGGATGGAAATTGAAGTCACTCCATCGGCTGATGATGCTGTCCAGGACCTACCGCATGTCCAGCCAATGGAACGACGACTATGGCGTGCGCGATGCGAACAACGATTTGTTTTGGCGGTTTAATTTGCGGCGATTATCGGCCGAAGAATTGCGGGATTCGATTTTATTCGCAAATGGGACGCTGAATCTATCGAAACAGTTTGGCCCCAGCGTGTTTGTGACTTTGCCTCAAGAGGTGTTGCAAGGGCAATCCCGCCCGGGTGACGGGTGGGGCCGTTCGTCTGAGGAGGATGAATCGCGGCGCAGTATCTATATTCATGTCAAACGGTCGTTGCGAGTGCCATTGCTCGAAGCATTTGACTCAGCCGATACAGATACGTCTTGCCCCGTGCGGTTCGTGACCACGTTGCCGACACAGGCGCTGAGTCTGCTCAACAGCGAGTTCAGCCAGCAGCAAGCACAACGATTTGCTGAACTGGCCTTTCAGCGCGAGCCTTCCAATCGGTTGCAGAGGATGGCTTGGCTGTTGGCGCGAGTCACTCAACGGCAGCCAACCGCCGAAGAGGTCAACCGCGGCATCGCCTTGATTGACCAATGGATCGAGCAAGATGGGCTGGCCGAACCAATAGCCTGGCAACACATGTGTTTGTTAGCGTTGAATATGAACGAGTTTGTGTTTGTCGATTGAGCGCGGAAGCCAGGAAGATTGTTGGAGGAAACATGCGAAATTTCTGTGGACAAACCAGACGAGAGTTTCTTTGGCAATCCGGAGCCGGATTCAGCGGATTGGCCTTGGCCGGATTGCTCGATGACCAATTTTTTAACCAGCAGGATACGGCAGCCGATGGAGTGACGCCGTGGCGCAACCCGTTGGCGGCGAAAGCGCCACATTATACGCCGCGGGCCAAGTCGGTCATTTTTCTGTACATGTACGGCGGTCCCAGTCAGATCGACACGTTCGACTATAAGCCGACGATGTATGGCATGGACAACAAAACGGTCGAAGTTAAGACGTTTGGGCGCGCCGGTCATAAGAACCAGGGTCGTATTGTGGAACCGCGCTGGAAGTTTAAGCAATACGGCGACTGTGGCAAATGGGTTTCAGATTTGTTTCCTCATGTCGGCCAGTGCGTGGATGATATTTGCTTTGTCCACAGCATGACGGCGGATTCGCCGATTCACGGTTCGGCCATGATGCAAATGAATTCCGGGCGGATTGTCAGCGGTAGCCCGTGTTTGGGATCGTGGGTGAATTATGGACTCGGTTCGGTGAACGAGAACATGCCGGGCTTTGTAGTGATGTTGCACTATACGGGTGGCCCCATTAATGGACCGCGCAACTGGTCGAGCGGATTCATGCCGGCTTCCTACCAAGGTGTCGTGGTGCGGAGTTCGGGGTCTCCCATCTTGGACTTGCAACGTCCGGCCGAAATGACGGATGGTGTGCAGCGCCGTTTGCTGGACGGTTTACGCGATTTCAATCAAGCTCACGAAGCCATCCGACCTGGCAATCCGGATTTGGCAGCGCGCATTTCCAGCTATGAACTGGCCTACAAGATGCAGAGCACCGCTCCCGACGTGCTTGACCTGGCCGCCGAAACCGGCGCCACTCGGAGTTTGTACGGATTGGACGACCCGAATTGCGCCTACTTTGGCCGCCAATGTTTGATGGCTCGGCGGATGGTGGAACGTGGCGTCCGGTTTGTGCAAATCTATTCCGGCGGGGCGCACAATGATGACAATTGGGACGCCCATGGAGACCTGGTGGTCAACCATACCAAACACGCGGGTGAAACCGACAAGCCGATCGCTGGTT
>DAOLCX010000411.1:0-3661 GCA_035327685.1 Pirellulaceae bacterium
CTTTATATTGACCTTGTTTGTGCGTCTGTCCGTTGCCGAGGAAACACAGCAATGCTAATCCGGTCGCTCCGTTCCTGGCCAACCGCAATTCTCCAGGGTTCTTCATCGACCTGGGACCAGCACCGATGGTGTGGTCAAAACTCCAGCTTCCATCCGGCAACTGATGTGCTGCCAGCCACTCCAGCGCCAGCATCACGGCGTTTTCACTATCCGGAGTCCCACCATACTTCCGCAGCATCCGCTCGCGGCTTTCGCCCGTGCGGCCACTGGTCGCGCCACTCGACGCGGTGTCGGACAACAGACTATCAGACTGGCCGCTGACCGACTCCAAGGGCGAAGCCAACAAATCTGAGAGTGGGGTGGTCGGGGTTAAATCCATCATCGGTGTTTCCATCGAGTCGATCAACTTGACCGCTTCGGACTCCGTAAACTCGGAGCTATCCAAGGAACTGGCATCCAGGTCCATCTCAGAGAAATCGATGCTTGGGGCATCCAATTGGTCGCCGGCCACGTCGGCTGCATCAAAACTGATTGTCCTGTTCTCCTGCCCAGGCATGATGAACAGGGCCAGAAGCACAACCAACAGCACATGGGTCACCAAGCTCACCATCCAACTCGGTACCACGTTGAACAGCACAAAGCGCTGAGAACCGGCGACTTCTTGATCTTCGTTATCCGCCGAGTTAGCCATCCCCGGTGGTGCGGGCGCGGTGTCGGTTGGTCGGGGGCTGCTCGCCACGTTGCTCATGCGGAATACTCTGCGTTAAGGGGCCCACCATTGGGTCTGGACGTATGACCTGGGGACCCTCCCGGTCCCTTTACGTTCCCCTGTTTGTTTTATATCCGAAGCCCGCATGCGGTACAACTCACGTGGTACAAAACCTGTGAATCCGTTAGCCTAGACTGCTGTTGACGGTGCAGATTCTTAACCATTTTCTATTTTAGAAACGTGAATTCTCAATCCACTCAAACGCTGCCCTGCGTGGTTCGCCGGACCGCCGAAATGTCGGAGTTGGCCGAGAGTTGGCGGCGAGCCGGTGCTACCGTGGGCCTGGTGCCGACCATGGGGGCGCTGCATCAAGGGCACTTGAGTCTGGTCCGGCAGGCGCGGCGCGAGTCCACCCGCGTCGTCGTCTCAATTTTCGTCAACCCCACTCAATTCGCCCCTCATGAAGATCTGGCGAAGTATCCCAGGACCTTCGAACAGGACCTCGAGTTGCTGAAGCCGCTGCAGATCGATGCCGTGTTTGCCCCGGAACCTGAGGAAATCTACCCAGCCGGTTTTTCGACCTTTATCGAACCCGCTGACGTTTCCAAACCTTGGGAAGGAGCGATTCGTCCTGGACACTTCCGCGGAGTAACGACGGTGGTGATGAAATTGCTGTTGGTCTCTCGAGCCACCTCGACCTATTTTGGACAGAAGGACTTCCAACAAACCGTTGTGATCCGCCGGATGATCGACGAATTGAATGTTCCCTGCCAGATGTCAGTTCTTCCTACCGTACGGGAGACCGATGGATTGGCGATGAGTTCTCGCAATCGCTATCTGTCGCCGGCGAACCGACAAACAGCGGGCGCACTGTACCGGGTGTTGACAGAAGCTCAACAAGCCATCGCTGGTGGCGAGCGCGATGGGCATGCCCTGTCTGCCTCGATGAACCAAGGACTGATCGACGCCGGATTTGATAAAGTGGATTACGCGGCAGTGTGTGAGCCCACCGGTTTAACGTTGAATGATCCCATAAAATTCCCGGTCGTGTTATTGGCAGCCGCTCGGATCAGCGGCACTCGACTCATCGATAACGTGTATATCGAGGGACCATGAACCAGACCTTGCTTTGGATTCCGCACGCATGGATTCCCTGGCCGCTATTGTGGGTTTGGCTGGCCGTGGTGGTCGTGGTGTTTATCGCGATGGGAAGTCGTCGCGGATGGACCACCGCGCTGTGGGAAGTCGGCCCGACGTCGGCGGTTGTCGCGGCGATTATTATTTGGGGGTTGCCATTTTTGGAAACGCCCGACATCAATCCGGACGATCCGTTGGGGCCGCTGGTTGTGCGCGGTTTGGCGATACGAGGTTATGGAGTGTTCTTAGCCGCTGGCATCTTGTCGGCGATCGGACTGGTCATCTGGCGAGCGCGGCGGAGTGGCGGCTCGGTCGAAACACTGTTGTCACTTTGCTTTTGGATAATTGTCGGTGGCATTCTTGCAGCCCGGTTGTTTTATGTGCTGCAGAAGTGGAACGAATTTTCAATTCGTCAACCTTTGGATTTCGTGGCCGCCATGGCCGATATGACGCGGGGCGGATTAGTCGTGTATGGCAGCTTTCTGGGCGCGCTTGCCGTGACGATCTTTTTTGTGCGGCGGCGGAATTTGGCGCTGTGGCCTACGCTTGATATTCTGGCTCCTGGAATGACGCTGGGGCTGTGCATCGGTCGGTTGGGTTGCTTGATGAACGGCTGTTGTTTCGGCGGGCCTTGCGATCCCGAGTTTTTTGCCGGCATCCAGTTTCCTCCAGGGTCGCCACCCTATATGCGACAACTGGAACGAGGGACCCTGCTGGGGTTTTCGGGAACGTGGAGAGCGCATGAGGCTCTCCCGCTCCATGTCGAAAAAGTCGAGGAGGGAAGCGTCGCCGATAGGCTGGGAATTCAGCCGGGCGATGCCGTGGGCATGTTGAGCTTTAACGAGTTGCTGTTGCACGCCATCGCCGAAGGTCGCGTATCCGGTGAATTTGCAGTGAACTGGCCGACACAATCCCAAGGAGTGCCGCGACCGCTGGTCGTTTCTACATCCGACCTGCCAACCAGGGGGCTGCCAATCCATCCCACGCAAATTTATGCATCCATCACGGCTTTATTGTTGACGGTTTTACTCTGGACCGCCTTTGACCATCGCCGTTTTCCAGGACAGGTATTCTGTCTGTTGTTGATCCTTTACGGAGTCGGACGGTACTTGGAAGAATCGATCCGGGAAGACGAACCGGGTTGGCTGGGAACGCCCTTCACGATCAGTCAATGGCTGAGCATGCTTGGTGTCCTCGTGGGGTTCACGCTGTGGTGCTGGTTGTCTCGGACTCAGCCAAAACCAGACGCGCCAGGCGCCGCGTGAAATAAAAGATGCGCTGCAACTGATTGGCCAGATCAAACTCCACCTGGAACCGCTGCAACCGCTCTTCTGTCGAGGCCAGCATCCGCCGTCTAAGATGCGTGTTTAACCGCCAAAAGATTTCACCGAACAGCCCTTTGCTCCCAACGACGTTGCGGGCCGCTTGGACATCGTCGTGCACCACCGCCTGGATGGCTTCGGAAAACCGCCCCTGGACGAATTCAAATAATTCCCTAATCAGATTTGCCGTTCCCTCGCTGATCACCACGCCGTGCCGCAGTCGCGCGCGTCCAATTTCCACCAGATTTTCACACGTGATGTCACTGATATTCTCGAGATAGCCGGCAGCCAGAACCGTATCTTCCAACCGCAATGTTTCGCGAGATGAGAGGGAGCCTTGGGCAATTTGCCGAAGATAATGGACAACTTGCCGATACAACTCGTCGACATCCTCATCGCGAGCCGCCAATACCTCCAGTGATTGCCAACGTCCTTCGATCACTTCGGACTTCGCCTCCGACATTTGATCGGAAATCAAACCGCCGATGTGTCC
>DAOLCX010000412.1:0-3655 GCA_035327685.1 Pirellulaceae bacterium
GGGACGGGCGGTTCGTTGTTTTTGTTGAACGGCCGCCAATTGGCCACGAATGGCGGATTGCTGACATATGGAGTGATTGACCTGGATGGAGCTGCCACCAAACTGACAGTACTGGATGATTTTCAACAACTGGCCGGTGTAACGCAATTAAATGACGGAGCAACCTTGCAATTGATGGGGCTCAACAACCTCATAAGCGGCGGCACGCTCGGCGGTAATGGCAATGTTATCGGCGATTTGATTCTAGGGGCAGGTTCGTTGCTCAGTCCCGGCCTGTCACCCGGTCAACTGACATTTGATGGCGATTTGGTCTGGCATAGCGGAGCGACAATCGTGTTCGATCTTGGCGCAAATGCCCTGGATTCTGACTTGATCAACGTGGTCGGCCAGCTCTTGAAATCAGGGACCGACCCTTGGCTGTTCGACTTCGCCAATAATGGATGGCAGATTGGCCAGACCTACGATTTGATTTCTTTCGGAATCACAGATTTTCTGGCCTCAGATTTTGCCGTTGCAAACGGAGGCGGGTTCAGTGGAACGTTCGCCATCAGCGGAAACAAACTGCAGTTTACCCTCACTGCGATTCCGGAGCCGTCGGCAGCCGTATTGTTCTTGATGACGGTGCTGGGTTGCATTACGGCTTCGTCGCGTCGAAGAAGTGTTTAGCTCCTGGCGTTGCACGACGCGCGCAATGCGCGCATCGTGTTGACGGAGGGGGTTGCGGGAATCTCGATGTATTCCATACATGCCTTTTCCACCTGAAGTGCCAGTCTTTCTCAAGTCTGTCTTGACTTGTGACTTAAGGTTGAGCCAGATGGATGAGGATCGCATCCAGTTGGCGTTGCAAACGTTGGGGGGCGGCGACAATAAAACATTGATAATTTGGCTCGTAAACGAGCAATCGGCCGCGGCCTTGTTCCCAATACCAGGCCATGACGCGCCACAGCAGGTCCTCCAATTGATGCGGTTCAATTCCGCGTTTCAGAATCTGCCCGATCGGGTACACCTCCACGTCTTCATCGTTAATTGACTCGGTCAACGTGGTCAACTTGCCGATATGTTCGGTGCGTGCCGAAATCGTCAACCCGGTAGCATGCTCGATGTCGCGCAGAAAAGACTCCCAATCCACCGCGCGGATCGAACCGGGAAACGTGGTCTGAATGCCCCAGCCTGCTTCGCACAAGGCTTCCCAGTCCACCAGGATCAAAGTCCCTGTCGTTTTGGCCAGCCTTTGGAAATATAAGTCCAACTGCGAATCACTTGTAGTTGGCACCTGCCAAGGTTCTGACAAGCGCGGAGCAAACTTTTGCCAACGAGTGTCCAAGCTTTGTCGTGCATCCATCGCGTCGATGTTCATGTGGAGTTCGTGTGCCGCGGCCAATTTGGCCAACAACCTTTCAATCGCCAGATGCGTTCGCAACGTATGGGTGACGACAAGTTCGTGATTGGCAATACTCGCTTCACCTGCGTTGAAGGCGCTGCGGTGAGAGCTTTCTGAAAGTTCCTTTTGCGCGTCGTCCTGCGCGTCCTGACCATCACCCTGATCATCATCTTGATCGATGACATTCAATTGATTCAACATCACCGTCAAAGGATCGTGATCCGGATGAGGGGAACCCCAGGTACCTGGTGCGATCAATAGTTTCAAAGCTTCGGCAAACCTGAGGTAAGCTTCGTCGCTGGCATTTGTCAATGGCGGCAGCACATACGCACGAGTTACCGGGTCGTCGATCCCTGGCAATGTGACAAGCAATCCGTGTCTCACCGGTTTGATGTCCAAATCGATCGCGGTTGCAACGTCATGAAGCAACTCCCCGACCGTCAATTGAGATCGAATCACGTTAACGGGCCGATTCCAACCATCGCCTTTCGAATCTAAGACCGCGTCATCAATCGAAATCGGAATGTTCAACAAGAGTGAGATCTCGCGCAAAATGGCCAGCGGTTCGACTTCACGATATTGGACTTGGGCAATGTGGATGGCCAATAGCGACTCCAGATCGGCCGTTCGCTCGTTCATTTCACTTCGCTCGATATAGTACGGCGCTAGCCCTACCCATCGCATTGGGACCGCCCGGGATACGACGACACGCAAATCTGCAATGGATGTTCCGATTCGGTTCAGCACGATGGTCATTTCATCTTCGCGGAGAGACGGTTGGGCCTGCCTGAGAAAGTCCCCGAATAGGCGGCTATTTGCGATCGGCGCGATCTGGTGGGGCAACACTGGAACTGATTCGGAGCCACCGATCAGGTTCTCTCCGGGGGGGGATTCTGCGATTGGAGTCGAGTCTGCGAGTGGTGTGTCCCCCTCGTTGGCCGAGGAATCGACCAAGCTGGGATCGGGTGAATCGACAGGGACCTGAGGATCTACTGTGGTGTCAGCATGAGCCGGAGTGCTGTCACCTGGCGTCGGTCCATTCTCGGAACCAGACTGTGCGGGAGATTCTTGATCTGGCTCTCCTGTGTTCGGTCGGTTTGGATCAGTGTCGTTGTCAACTTGAGACTGTGCAATACGAGGATTTCGCTTCGGGGAAAATGCGTAGATTGTCAAAGTGGTACCAATCAGAATGGTCAACAAGCTGGCGGCGGCGATCAAAATCAACGTGCGGCGCCGTTTCGTCTCCGGGGACGTCCATTGATCGACATGGTGTGTCCCCAAGTTGGGGTGTGTCCCCAGGTTTTGGGAAGGCGGGGTGGGGGTGGCGGTCAGGGGCATTGGCCCAGCTTGAGAAGCCGGCCGTCTGGATTGCTGCATGGCTGCCGCAGCTGATTTGGCGCGCGCGGCGGCAGCAGCAGACTTGCCGTGGGGCTTCGTATTTGCCAAGACCGATTCGATGTCCTCGAAATCGGACGATTCAAGTCCACTATTCGGGCCTGCAGCGACGGGCGCCGCATGTTTGGTCGAAGCAGCCGAATCGCGTGGCGGCGGCAAATCCGACGGTTGCCCGTCGCCGGGGCGCCAGCCTTCGGGAGGTTGTACCACCAGCATTTCGCCACATTTCGGACATGCCAACGCTTGCCCTATTGCGGATGCCTGTCGAACGCGAATTCGTGACGCGCAATCTTTACACGTGATCGTAAACATAACACTCCGTCGCGCGGAAGTTTCTTGCCCACCCACTATTATATCCGAATCAACCGCCGCCAATTGCGCACGAACAATGAATTCAAATTATCCTGGTCAGGATAGACGGCATGTCGTGCATGATTTGAACTTAATTCACTTGAAACTCTGGTGGCAATGGCAATCCGCGTTCTTTGGCCGCTTGTCGCGTGGTCACCAGAATGCGCTCGCCACCTCCCTCACTTTCCGTTCGCGGCTCCAAAACCCATACCAATTTGCAGTTTTCGTCTGCTGGTCCGCTTATGGATTTGTCGGGATTGGCTCGCACCATGATTGCGGTCAACATTTCCGACAGCGGCTGTTGCTGGATTTCAAAGTCGCCCGGACGCTGATTCTGCGTAATCCCTTCCAATAACAAGTCTGGGCCAGCCAAACGGATCTCGAATTCAAACGGCAGTCCTGGATGATCGGCCCGCACTTCATCGACGATACTCTGGAGCAATAAGTTCAAATCGGGATTCGTCGTCACCGACAGGCTGCGAGGTATGGCCAATAAACCGGACAAGGTCTGCGGAACGGATCGCTGGC
>DAOLCX010000413.1:0-3652 GCA_035327685.1 Pirellulaceae bacterium
GTATTCCGCCCACCTGTCTGACCGCCCATCTGACCGCCTGTCTGGCCACCCGTGCGTTGTGCGAGAAGGTCTGTGTTTACAAAAACGACCGCAACCAAGAAGGCAGCACACGACAGCACACTCTTCAACAACATTTTGATATCTCCGGTCTCGACATCCTACAATCGGAAAAGGGGAGCTTCCTCTCCGACAAAACAGATTTCATCAATTTCTTCATCGATTGAACCACTTCGCCAGTCTCAAGGTTCTGTCAATTATTCCAAATAGTGCGAGAAATTGCAAATTATCGTGGGCTTGACGAAACCAAAGCGATTCGGCAGGGTAAAGATGGATTGAATATTACTGGCAAAAACAACTTATCTTCTGGAGAGTCACGGTGTTCAGGCGGTCCTTTTTAGAGTCATTTCGTTATTGGATAGCTGTTATTTTAGCGCCCATGTTGCTTGCTGGTGCTCCGGTCACGTGGGCGCAAAGCGAGCGACCGACAACCGAAGACCTGCTGCCGGAAAACGCGGTTGCCTATCTGCAAGTCCATAACATTCGCGGCATGTTCGAGGATATGCAACGTACGAATTTCGGCAGGATGCTAGCCGACGAAAAAGTCGCTCCACTCGCGCAGGACTTGTACTCCCAGGCACGTGAGGCTTATGAGGAGTACGCTCAGGAACAGGTGGGCCTGACTTGGGACGATCTGCAAAACTTGCCGACGGGCGAAATCTGTTTTGCCGTCATCGCTCCGCGCCGCGCGGATTTGCAATATGTCTTGTTCTTTGACATTGATCCCGAATTGGGCGCTGCCGACCGGGTACTGAATCGCACGAAAGAAGCCACAGAAGACTTCGGGGGCATGATCGAGGAAGACAGTATTGAAGACGTGACCCTGACATCGATTATTCCGCCCGGGGGCAACGTCAAATTTACTCACTTTCAAAAAGGAAACACTATCGTCGTCTCGACCGACCGCAAGTTGTCGGAACAAATCCTGCAGCGGTGGGACGGCCAGGCGGTAGAAGGGACGCGGCCGTTAAGTCAAAATCGCAAGTTCATTACGATCATGAATCGCTGTCGCAGCACGCGCGACTTGCCGGCAACCATGCGGTTCTTCGTCGATCCCATCGAATTAGCCAAAGGGGCAACGCGCGGCGATTTGGGCGCGCAGTTCGTCATCAATCTTTTGCCCACACTAGGCCTGGATGGACTGTTGGCGATTGGCGGTACCAGTATCATGGACGAACAAGAATTCGAAAGTGTCGCCCATGTGCACTTCTTGATGGCCAATCCCCGCGCGGGCATTCTGGAGATGTTTGCCTTCAAGCCAGCGGATTACCGACCGCCCTTGTGGGCTTCCAAAGATTGTTACAACTACTTCTCCACCAGTTTAGATTTCCAAAAGTTCTATTTCGAGTTGTCGCGGATTGTCGATGCGATCGCCGGTGAAGGAACGATGCAGGCACAAGTCGAATCGAACTTTGAGTCCGAACTGGGACTGGATCTGCGCGAGGATGTGTTGGCCGCCTTCTCAGGCCGCATGACGTTGGTCAACTGGATGTCTGAACCGGTAACTGCCAACAGTCAGACGACGGGATTTGGTTTGGGAATCGCAGACGAAGAAAAGGCTGAGCATCTACTGAAAACGATCATAGAACGCATCAATCGCGACAATCTTGAGCAGGGCGAGGAGGGCCCCATATTTGAGGAGAAACACCGCGGGATCACGTATTGGGTGGTCGAAAACGAATTCCGCCGAAGGCGGTTCGAAGAACAACGCGGAGGTGGAGCGGGGATTGAATTACGCGAGCCCATTCCGTCATTCGCGATCGTTGGAGACGCACTACTAATTACCGACAGCGAGGAGTTCATCCGCCATGCCATCGAAACTCACGCAGGTGACCATATGGCATTGCAAGATGAACCTCAGATGGCCGACGTAACGGCCCGGTTGACCCGCCTGCTCGGTACCGATATGCCGTGTGGCGTGATGTACAGTGATCCTCGACCCACGTTGCGATGGGTATTGAACCTCGCTCAGTCGGAAGGGGCGCGCGAGTTCCTCAATAGCGACGATGAATATGAAGAGCCGATGTTGCGGCGGTTCAAACGAGGCTTGCGCGATAATCCTCCTCCTACGTTCGAGGATATCGAAAAGTACATCGCCCCCTCCGGTGGTTTCATGACATCGGATGACACCGGGTTCCACTTTTTGATTTTTCAGTTGAAAGCCGGTGATTAACCCCCTCCCGGACTTCTTGGTTTGCGCCCGTTCCGCACAGTGCCTGTGCGGCGCGGTGCGCTTCGTTGCGCGAGGAGGTTTGATTGCGGTGCAAAATCCGATGTTTTTGACCAGGAACGAAATACTGACTTCGGCATAGCGATTGCGTTGGTGAACTGCGGAAAGTGATTTTCTGACCTTCATCAATGAGGAGATTGCTGTGTCGGTTATTCTTGTACTAGCAACGCTGGCCGCATGCCTGATGGCGTTCTTGTTTTTCGTATTGCCCAATGAGCGGTTTGGACACCGCTAGTGAATTGTGCCAATTAATACGTCGGGGTGCTAGGTCAGCCTGGTTCAGGTTGACCCACATATGCTGCCGTCGCTGTCCATGGCGGCCGAAACCTGAAGGGAAAAGTTGGATTGAATGAGCGTCATCTTTATCGCTTTGCCAGTTGCATTGCTATTGGCCCTGTCCGCGTTGGCGGGTTTTGTCTTGGCAGCCAGGCAAGGGCAGTTTGACGATCTGGAAACTCCGCCATTGCGGGTCCTGTTCGACGACAGAGAAGTGGTCGGCACACCACTCGCGAATTCCAATGGCCTTGTCAAACCGGACAACGTCAAACCGGACAACTCGCCGCAAGTCAAAGGCAACGGATAATTGCGCACGCGATGCTTGGTCTTCGCGGAATCACTAATATTAATTGTTAGGGTGAATCCGCTCGCGCCAGATCGCACTTAGTGCCTGCGCATCTGCCGGCTCGAATACGCCGATACGATTGACGATCCGCTTGATACCACGAACACGCCGCGCAATACATTGGACTAACTGCTTCAAGAAATAGGTGGGAAGAACTCCACTCAGCCGTAACACGCCGCGCCGGACTCGCACCCGAATCAACTCGCGTCGGCCACAAAAATGCGTGTCCTTCTCCAACGCATTCTGAAACTCCGAGAGAACCCTCTGGTCCAAGCTATCATCCACATCTTGCCGACGCCGGGGTTTGCCGTGCCGCAGTTGCGTTTTCCGTGGCCAGTCCAACACCGAAACGGATCGTCCATGGGTCTTTCGACTCGATTCAGGTGCAAGCAACATCGTTTCAACCTTTACTCAAGGTGGGCTGATCGTCTTCCGTTTTTCTATCGGAATCGCCCACGGACTACGCTCCGCGCCAAACACGCAATTGGACAACTGCTCATTTGTACGTTGTGAACGGCAAATGGTGCGCCCGAAACCGGCCAAAAATTCCAGCACGCGGAGAACGTCCGGTTTCCGCCATTTTGACAGTGTCTTTGACAATTTTTCAGTACTGCGGCAAGATTCTGCGGGCGGTACGAAGTCGAATCAGTGAGCCAGGAAGAGCCAGCCGCTCACACTAATCCGCACATCCATTTTTTCCCGCGTCGGCGATCCAAAAAAATTTTGCGAGAAACACAACAGCC
>DAOLCX010000414.1:0-3637 GCA_035327685.1 Pirellulaceae bacterium
GGCGCGACAATTCCAGGGCCAGGTGCCACCCGATCCCACTGGACGCACCGGTGATTAACGCGCGACTTCCTTTCAGGTTTCGCCGCGCCATGGGGATGGTCTCCAGTCGCCGCCATCAAGTCCGTTGGGCGAGCGGCACGTAGGGGCGCTCGGTGGCCCCTGTATAAATCTGTCTGGGCCGAGCGATTTTCTTATTGGGCGAGTCGTGCATCTCAATCCAATGCGCGATCCAGCCGGGCAGGCGCCCCATAGCGAAGAGCACTGTAAACATCTGCACCGGGATCCCCAACGCGCGGTAAATCACACCCGAATAAAAATCGACGTTGGGATAGAGTTTGCGTTCCACGAAGTATTCGTCGTGGAGCGCCACATCTGCCAGTTCTTGCGCGATATGGAAAAGTGGGTCGTCCAGATTGAGCTTGCGCAGCAATCGGTCACATGCATCTTTGATCAAGGTTGCCCGCGGATCAAAGTTTTTATAAACGCGGTGGCCAAAGCCCATCAAACGAAAGCCACTGGCCTTGTCCTTCGCCATTTTGACGTACTTTGACACGTCCCCGCCATCGTCTCGGATTTTCTCCAGCATCGACACGACGGCCTCGTTGGCACCGCCATGGAGCGGCCCCCATAACGCACAAATGCCGGCAGCAATTGAAGCAAACAAGTTGGCATTGGACGATCCCACCATGCGGACCGTCGAAGTGCTGCAATTCTGCTCGTGATCGGCATGGACAATCAGCAACATGTTCAGCGCCTTGACGAAATCCGGATCGGGTTCGTAGTCAGCGCACGGAACAGCAAACATCATTCTCAGGAAGTTTTCACAATAGTCCAGGTTGTTGTCCGGGTACATAAAAGGCTGGCCAATCGACTTTTTGAAGCTATAAGCGGCAATCGTTGGCAATTTTGCAATCAAGCGATGAATCGAAACTTTAACTTGCTGCGGATCGTTCGGGTTCAATGAATCCTGATAAAACGTGCTCATCGCGCTGACGACGCTGGAGAGCATGGCCATGGGGTGGGCGTCGCGCGGAAAGCCGTTATAAAACAGTCGCATGTCTTCATGCAGCATCGTGTGCATGCGGATTGAGTGGCGGAACGACTCCAGTTGCTCCCGGTTGGGCAGTTCACCGTAGATCAACAAATAGCAGACTTCGACAAAGTCGCAATGTTGAGCCAGTTGCTCGATCGGGTACCCGCGGTAGCGCAAGATGCCTTGTTCACCGTCCAGAAACGTGATCGCGCTGGTCGTCGCCCCCGTATTGACATAACCCTCGTCCAGCGTGATGAGTCCGGTATCTTTGCGAAGTGACGAGATGTCGATCGCGCGTTCCGCTTCGCTGCCATCGATCACTGGCAAGGTCAATTCCTTGCCACCCAACTGCAAGGTTGCTGTATCCGTCGTTGCGCCGTTCTTCGTCGCAGTCGCCATGCGGTACCCTTTAGTTTTGGAGCCAAACTGAGTTCTGATTTTCTCCATCATAGTGTAGCGACCGGACTGCGCAAAGAAAAGGTAACCGGTCACGAAATGTAGGGTGCGTGGGGCAAGTTGTTCGACCAAATAAGTTCGCTTGGACGAATCGATCCGCGACACTCACAGGGTTTCGATTTATGACAAGTCGACATCGCGGAACGCTCCCGAACCAGGCTTGGCCATGAATACGATGAACGGTTACAAGAAAAGGTACGATTGGCGGCGCAAGCGCCGCGGCAAGGGCAAAATTCAAGTCACTCAATTGCGAATCGAACTTTACTTGTTCAAAGTACTTGCCGCACCGGCGGTCTGATCGGCGACTTCACTTGGTTCGCCGGTTTTTTTCAGCCAGACACCACTGATCAACCAACCGTCGGTCGTTTGTTCCATGGCCCATCCGCTGGGACCAAGAAAGGGGGCCACGAATTGTTGAAAATCGTCCGGCAATAGGTTGCCATCAAAACGCTGGGTGCGCTGATCGAGCGAGTTGTTCTGCCCGGCTATCGCCTGATTCAGAATCTTGGCGAAAATCGTTTCGGTTGTCGGCAATTTGCCTTGCCGAAACATCTGGTAGTTGGTTTCGACCATCCGGTCCATGCGGCCAAACCCGCGAGTGACCACGCGGTCGTTATCGATGCCCACCTGATCGAGAGCCAGCACGACTCGCCGATAGTCGCCTTCGACAATCAGATTGGAATCGTTGTAACTGAAGAGCTCCTTCATGAATTCCAAATTGTTGGCGATGACCACGTGGTTTTGATAAACGGCAATATGGACTTTCCCAAATAGATTGAAGGGGCGCTTGGCATCGACTTGATCGAGTCGGTCAAAATCCTTGACGCCGCCCCGGTCAAATCTGGGATCGATGATGTCCGGTCCATCGTCGTCATCGATCGTCCGATCGATGAACCAATACTCGAACTCGCCATCCTTCACCAGTTTGCCATCACCAATAAACCTCCGCAAAAACCGGAAAAACTCTTGCGGTTTGTCCTTGATCCAAATCGTGACGGCCACGCATTCGCTATCTTCGCGAATGGGCTCGCGGACTTTGGAGATCCAGGTGAAACGGTTGTCCAACATTTGTGCGGCTGCCAGGACATCAATGCCATCTTCTTTCATTCGATTGATCATCTTGTCGTAGTAGCCTTTTTCGAAAAACGCATCGACCACCTCATCGATGTTTTCCAAAAGGTTGCCGGCTCGCCAGGTGAATGTGAAGTAATTGGCCGCATCCTTGATGGCAAACGGTTCCGGGACCAGTTGGTGGCCCCATTGGTTGCGAAAGTCAAACAGCCTCAAGACTTTGCCCCGTGCCCCTTGGCGGTCAGCTGCCGGAACCAACGAAACAAATGTTCGATGTAGCACATCGCGTTCGGAGGAGTTCAGGGCAATCATCCCGCCGATTCCGTTCAATACATCAAATCCGTTTTGTTGCAATTTGCCCACATAATTGTTGCGCTGAACCACGAACGGCTGGTTTTCGTCGTGGATGGCCTGAGCCAGGGCGATGTATCCAAAAGGTTCGAGGAACCAACGGACTTGTGGAACTACATCTGGGACGGCCACCTGCTGCATGACATTTTGAAAAGCGGCCAGGTCGGCCAATTTGTCCGTCGAACGACCCTTGATGCGAAGGATGACTTCTCGCAATGCGGCCTCATTGTCGCCCGCTAACAGCCAGCCATCGAGAACGGCAATCAACGTGAATCGTTGCGGGCCGCCGCGAATGCCTGGCCAACGCCATTTGCTGACTTCCGTACCTTGGATCGGCCCCATTTCTTCTTTGCTGGCGCCAAGACGTTCGAGTTCTTCAACGACTTTTTCCAACAAGATTTCCACGGCCGTTTCATTGCCAGCTGTGTCCACCAACATGACGATACCGTGGGACCCACGAGCGTTTTGATCGGGCCGTCCTGGATCGGCGGGCAACACGATACCGGCGAAACAGATTTCTCCGCTTCGAACATTGTGGACATCTTCCCAGCCCAGTCCCAGCCGAATGTTCTGCTGGCGGATATGGTTTTCCACCTGGGTGCGCAAATTCTCGACCGCCGCGTGCATCGGCGGCGACATGAAAAGCTGCCCTAGCCCGGTGCCGTTGAACTGATCGACAAACGCGACCGCATCGGGGAAGCTCACCCAGGCCCTGGCCGTCGAGGG
>DAOLCX010000415.1:0-3635 GCA_035327685.1 Pirellulaceae bacterium
TTATTGTGCCTGGCGATTGCACAACCGGTTCCACGTCGGGCACTGGTCGGTTGGCGTTGGTTCGCCGCGTTTGCACTTTGCTGGTTTTGCGGACGCTTGGCGGTTTTTGCACTGGCCCAAGTATGGCTGCAATGGGGCCTGCACCGTTATGCGGAGACCAACCATCTATTGGCGGTTTTTCTGGCAGCGATCATGGCCTGTTGGTTGGGATCGGAATTGCGTTGGCTGGCCAACCGCCGAGCGCTGCGGAAACTGGCGGCAAGTTGAATTTGACCCGCGAAAACCGGGCAACAGTGCGGTTTTTCAGTTTTCTGAAAAAATCCTGTCACGACTTGGACCCTGGGGAATATTGGGTTTGTCGGGCCCCCATGGGAATGGCTTGAACCGTTCAGGCCGCCCATTACGGGCTCATCGAAAACATCACCTCACTAGGAGAAACTCTAATGTTGAAGAATACGCTGGCCATCGCCGTGACCATTTGTCTGGGAATCACTGGAATCGCACAGGCACAGTACTATTCCGATATTACCGCCTGGTACGATCAACACGTGCAACAACAAAACCAGAACTTCCAACGGATGGAACAACAGATTACCCAACGCAACATGCAAGATCCTCAAGTCCAAATGATGTATCAGCAATATCTCAATCAAGGCGGGCAGGGGAGTCTTGAGCAATACGCCTACGGTTATGCGGCTACCGGCGGCTACACCCAGCAAGGCATTCAGTATTACAACCGAGTGATGGGCCAGATCAACCAACAAGATGCCGAAGCTCTTCGGAACTATCACAACCACGTCAACCAATTGTGGGCCGACACCAACGCTTACCGCAATGATGTCTATAACCGAATTGCCTACCAGCGGGGTGAGTTGTTGAGCGGCAACGGAACTTACGTCAATCCTCACACGGGCTACCAGCATCAACTTCCTTACACTTCGGGAACGGGGACAGTCCATACCGACTATTACGGGAACATGTATCAGATCGATAGCCAAGGCAATTACTGGGTGAGCAACGGCAACGGCTACTGGCAACCGATGTACCGCCGGTAGGACAGAGCGGTGACCGCAGAAAAACGGGAACCTTGAGTTGTTCAATCTACAATCGCTGGCTGGCTCTTCGGAGCCAGCCATTTTTTTTTCGTTCACGGAATCTCGTGAAAAGACGCGATGGTCCAACCACCCCCCTCCATGGTCACTCTTCCGCCATCGGTCCGTATCTCGACAACCGTGAGTACAATTGGCGTTCAGAACAATCGAGGACAATTGTTCTACAAAGTTGTGGACTACCTTTACGCTTTTTCTCGAAACCAGGTTAACAAGCCCAAGTCGGCCAATTCCTGCTGGACACGCTCGTCGCTTTCGTCGTCAAGCGAGGCCTTGATTTCGTCCAAGAGATGGGCGGCGAATCGGTGCCGAGCCCGCTTTAACATTTGGCGGCAGGTATCTGGTTTTATTTCTTTTTGCAGCCGACGGCTCAATTCTTCTGCCAACTCCTCTGAGGAAGCATCGGGGTTCTTCACGCGCAGTTTGAGCAATCGAAATCCGGGGCTCGGGCTCCCCTGATCTTCGGCCAACATCCGCGCCCAGGTTTGATCGAGCACCGATTGTTGCCAGGCGGCAGTCCAGTGGGCGTCCCGATCATCGTCCGAAGAGTCGCCCAACATCGACAAATCGGCCTCCACGGGCCGCCGCCGATTGGACTTTTCCCAATGTTTGCGGACCATGTTCCGCACTGCCGTCTTCAATAGGTCGCGAAAACGTCCCCGATGGGGATCTGCCCCGGCGAAATCGCCTTTCATCAGACGCAGCGAGAACTCTTGTGCCAAGTCATCCGCTTCATCCGTGTTCCCCATAATCGCGCCGACATATCGGCGTACAGCCGGCAAGTAACGCAATACCAATTGCTGGCGGGCTTCACTCGCCGAAACGGCGTCGCCCATTTGGTGCGCGTAGCGGACGAGTGTCCATCGCGTCTTGATGTTCTCAATGCGTTCAGAATCCATAACTGTCGAAAAACAAAGTTGATGTAAACCGCTCCAGAGTCCTGCTGGAAAACCACGACACACGAGGCACATGACGTTGTCCCAGGTTCGATGTCAGGACCCTATCATGATATACAATGTGCCAAGTGGCTGGCAAAGTCCGATTCATCGTCCCTTGCACGGCCATGGACCTGGCATCCCAAAGACCGCTTGCTATGTTTGACGACGAGTTCCGGTCTGGAGCGATCTGCCTGAGTTTTTGCGTCGCAAGCTGAGGATGCTCAAGAAGAAACTTCCCAGGCCGATCTGGATTCCCAACGACAACAACAACACGGAGGCGATCACCCAACGCATCGCGCGGCGCGGATCGAGATCGCCGAACCCTGAGCGCCACCAATCCCACACGGACCAACAGGTCCCCCCAATACCCAACAGCAACAATCCGCCTCCCATCAACAAACCCGTTTCCAAGTTGATCCAGCGAAACGCCCGTTCCATCTTCGGATCGTGTGGCAACAGTCCTTCTTTGATGGCAAATCGTTTGGTAAATACGGCAAATAGAACAGCCTGAAAGCCAACGATCACCATGGCTGCAGCATAGAGCATCGTATGGATGTCCAACACGACACCGAAGACTTGCAGCGGGCCAAATGCCAAGGCCATGGATGTGGCCAGGCCGATCGCCATCAGCATCAGGCCGGGATAGAGAAACAGCCAACGCGGGCTGTACATCAACAAAAACCTCAAGTGTCGCCATCCATCGCGCCAACTGCGCAAATGTGGAGGCCGGCTCCGCCCATCGGGCGACAGAGTCGTGGGAACCTCGGTCACTCGCATTTTCAGGAGCGAAGCTTTCACGACCATTTCGCTGGCGAACTCCATTCCTGTCGTTTGCAATTCCATCCGCTCGGCAGCGTCCTTCGAAAATCCTCGCAATCCGCAATGAAAATCTTTGATGCCGTTGCGAAAAAATAACCGGCCCACAAAGCTCAACACCGGATTGCCCAAATACCGGTGCAAGGGGGGCATCGCACCGGGGGCAATCCCTCCGCGAAACCGGTTCCCCATCACCAGGTCATATCCGGCGCGAAGTTTCTCGACAAATGGCCCCAACCGCGCGAAATCATAACTGTCATCGGCATCACCCATGATGATATATTTCCCGCGCGCCGCCTCGATGCCAGCCTGCAACGCCGCTCCATAGCCTCGTATGGGAACATCCACGACTCTGGCTCCGCACTGCCGCGCAATTTCTTGAGAACCATCGGAGCTGCCGTTGTCCGCAATCAGCACCTCGCCAGATACGCCCAACTCGCGAATCGACTGCCAGGCTTTGGTGATACATGCCTCGAGAGTTTCCGATTCATTGAGGCAAGGCATCAACACCGTCAGTTCTACGGGGGATGCGGATGAGCTATTCTCGTCCTGAGTTTTCACTAGACATCCTTGATCTTACAGTTGAAGTTTGGCCAATGGGCCGCGATTAACCGCCGCCGCGTTGGAAAGGATCTCCACCGCGTCGAAACGGGTCTGCTTCCTCACCAGCAGCGTCCTGCCCCCCGCGGCGGAAGGGGTCATCCTTGGCCTTAAATGGATCGTATCCTTCATCATGATCTTCCGCATCGGCCGCGCCGCCGCCTTCTCGCTC
>DAOLCX010000416.1:0-3634 GCA_035327685.1 Pirellulaceae bacterium
TAGATCGAAACCCTGTGAGTGTCGCGGATCGATTCGTCCAAGCAAACGTGTTTTGTCGAACGACTTGCTCCATGCATCCAACATATCGTGAACGGTTACACAAAACCACGAGTACTTGTGCCCAAGAGTTGATGGATCCCGAAGAGATCACAGCAGCAGAATGGACAGAACGCTTTGAATTCACAGCCTCACAAACGGACTCTCCGTGGCGAACAAGGATTACTCGTCCAGGTCCTCGCGTTCAGGCATTTCGCGATCGGTGTCTCCCTGTACTGCTGGCTTGCTCGCTGGAAATGAAGCGCGAAGCGCACCTCGTTCATCATCGGTTAATTGGTCGTGTGATTTCCCATAAACTACACGCGCCCATGTTTCCTCGATAGTCCAGCCGTCGGCATGTTCGAGTTCCACGATCAGCAAAGGCAATGTTGTCGTGACACGGACAGCCGCTGATACTTGGCGACCATCTACATTGGCTGTTGCCCGAAACCAGGTGCCGGTTCGACGATCCGTGGCATCGAGCGCCGAAAAATCGCCAAACCGTGTGATCCCCAAGCGAAATGACCCATCCGCGACGATGCTTTGAAGTGCATTCGGATGGCGTGTTTCAGCCGTCAGATCGACGCGAATATTTTGAGGCAGAATCCGCTCGGACCCAAACACAAAATATTCGTTGGCATTAAAATCCAGGATTTGCATGCGGTACGATGACGACGCCTGCCAGGCATCCAACACCACGCGACCGTCAAACCAATCGGCAAAATAACGAATGTCCCGTTGTCGAGTCGAAACGTCGATCGCAAACGAAAACTCTTGCTTGACGCGGCGGGCGAATCCAGTTTGGATCTGCCCTTGAATTCGTTTATCTCCAGTTGTGGCGCCTTCGCGAGGCGAAGGCACCGTGGAGACATCCAGGCCGTCCATGCGTGCTACCAACTCACCAAACTCGACAATCTGGCCATGGCGGATCATCAACCCATCCAACCGAATTTCATCGATATGGAATTCTGAATTGGTTTGAGGATCGACAAACGTCAAGTTGGCGAAGCGAATCCGCTTGATCTGGAGCGCGCCTTCTTGTAATTCATCCCCCGTACTTGTGATTTCATCGAGTGCGTCTTGCAAAGGTTTCATAAAACCGAACAGGTCCAATTCCTCCGCATTCGAAGAGGTCTCCAGACGTCCGTATAGACGGCCGCCATCCACGCCGATTTCATCAATCACAAAACCGCTTTGACCCCACCACATTCCCCAACTCATGCGGTACCGGAGTTTGAGGTTCTTCAATTCGGACCATTCGGTTGATTCTCGCTTGTCGGGTCGAAAGCGAATCGCGTCAGCTTCCACGCCGCTCGACAACGACCCCTTCAATCCCTGAACCTCAAACTCCCCTTTTTCCTGCAAGCGGTCGAAAGCAAATTGAATCGGAATTGCGGTGTGCCAGACGACATACCACAAGGAACCACAAGCCACGATCATCAAGAGCATGATGGCCCCGCACCCGATGGCGAAACATCCGCAAAACGAGCGAGGCCGTGAACCCGACCCCAATTGCGAGGGATTGTAGTGCGCTGGAAGTGGTTTTAATGGGTCCAAAGGCTGCATGTCGGTCACTCACCATCAGTAAATTCGCAGGATTTCCAGGGACAACACAAATTCGGTGCGTTGCGCTGATTCTTGGCGCTGCGGTCAACCAAATGGCAGATATTTTAGCATGGTCGCGCCAATTTCATCCGAGGGTGACCATAAATCCTTCCAGCGCGTTCGGGCCTGGTTCCGTTCGACGATCGGCCCCTTTTTCAAGCCTTGATTGGGCTGTTAAAGTCTAAGGTTTGTCCTCAGCATAATAGAATGTTGTTTTAGGCGATGCTCAAAACAGATACGGCCCAAGCGCCACAGTCGACCGTGATGTCCGACCAACTGGCCCAACAAGCTGTCCAGTTGGCGGCGGACATTCTCCGCGCTTCTCGAACCAAAGAGACCGCTCGCGAACGCGCTCATATCGCCAATATGGCCAGGATGATGCAAGACGAGGCGGGCAAGAAGTTCACCATCGTCATGGCAGACCAATTGCTCAAGATTCACCAACCCCATCGCGCCGCACAGCGCTTGGCCGGCATGTTGAGCCAATATGGAATACCGCAGTACTTCGGCTGGTTCGATCGCGCGGCCATGTGGACCGGATCATTGGCCTCACGCCTGGCACCCGGGTTGGTGATCCCTGCCATGAAACAGCATATCCGCAAGCAGGCTGCGCACGTGATCGTGTCGTCCGAACCGGGACCTTTCACGCGATACCAGCAATGGCGGGCCAGTCAAGGCATTCGTATCAACTTTAACCAACTGGGCGAGGCTGTTCTTGGAGACCGCGAAGCCGATCGCAGGTTCCTCGCCTACCTGGAACGACTACAAAACTCTGACTTGAATTATTTTTCCGTCAAACTGTCTTCGGTGGTCAGTCAGATTGTCATGCCCGGATACGCGCAAACCGTCGAGCTCACCAGCTCCAGACTCCGAGAGCTCTATCGGGCCGCCCTTCACAATCGCACCGGGCAATCAAAGTTCGTGAATTTGGACATGGAGGAGTATCGAGACCTGCATCTAACCGTCGATGTATTTCGCAAGGTGCTGGACGAGCCCGAGTTTCAAGCGTTGGAGGCAGGCATTGTATTACAGGCCTATTTGCCGGACTCATACAGTGTCCAACAAGAATTGACGGAATGGGCGCGGCACCGCCAGTCTCGCGGCGGAGCAGGGATCAAAATCCGCCTGGTGAAAGGGGCCAATCTGGCGATGGAACAGGTCGAGGCCAGTTTGCGGGGATGGGAACAAGCCCCCTACCAATCCAAACTGGAAGTCGATGCCAATTTCAAGCGGATGTTGGAGTTCGGCACGCGCCCGGAAAACGCCACAGCGGTGCGACTGGGAATCGCCAGCCACAACCTGTTCGATATCGCCTTGGCGATCTTGCTGCGGCGCCAGCGCGGCGTCGAATCGCGCGTGGAGTTTGAGATGTTGGAGGGAATGGCCAACGGTCAAGCGTTAGAGGTCCGCGAGCGAACTGGCGGTTTGGTGATTTACACGCCTGCGGTCCCAGATGAAGAGTTTGAAGCCGCGATTGCCTATTTGGTCCGCCGCTTGGATGAGAATACGGCCCCGGGGAGTTTTTTGGGCGCTTTGTTCGGATTGCAGGAAGGCTCAGCTAACTGGAACTCGCAGCGCGATGCATTCATGCAGGCTTGTCATTTGGCGCAGTCGGATCGGCTGTCGAGTCGCCCCAACCGTCAACAGAATCGATCGACGGAAAACCCGCAACCCCTGCCGGCTGGCCATCCTTTTGCCAACGTACCGGACACCGACTTTTCGCTGCCGGTCAATCGGCAATGGATCGAACAGATTATCGCGCGCTGCCGAGACCTATCGATCGCGCCCATTCCCTTAGAGATCGGCGGCGAAATTCAAACCCGCGAGGCCTCTGGGATCGGTCGAGATCCGTCCCGGCCTGGAATCGAAGCTTATCGCTATACCCAAGCCACGGCCGAAGATGTCGATCGCGCGTTGGCGGTGGCAGTGACCGCTCAATCCAATTGGGAAGAGTTGGGGATTGCTGGCCGCGCGCGAGTGCTGCGGCAAGTGG
>DAOLCX010000417.1:0-3620 GCA_035327685.1 Pirellulaceae bacterium
GTTCGCTGGCGACGTTTCTTTCCGGCTGATTCCGGTGTTCCGCGTACAGCGGCAACCGCGAATCAATAAACAGCTTCAATTGAGCTTCGGCGGCGCGGCTGCCTCCTGGAGTGGAAACGACCGAAACTTCGTGATCAATCGGCAACCGGCGGAGCCATGAGGAGCCGCGCGAGATGTCCGCCAATGGGGCCTGCGGCCAGCGTTCGACGATCTCCCGCGGGAGTGCGATGGTGGGCAATGCCATTCGTTCCAACGGTTCGGCTTTCGGGAATTGGTCCAGATGCGGCCACAGTTCTTTCTGGAAATGGCGCCGAAAATCGTAGGCCCGGTGAAAGACTCGATTGGCGGAGTGAATCGGATAAATTCCATTCGAGTCCACCAGTTCAAACCGAACAGGGATCTGTTGAGAGGCAGCCGACAACATTCGTGGCAAGAAAAAGCACGGAAAATCATCGGTGACGACAACAGACGCCTGGCGAGCCAACTCTCTCAACAACCCTTTCCCTTCGCCAACCTGAGTTTCCAAATATGGATAATAGGTCACTGGTTGTTGGGAGAACGATTCGGCATTATCCCGCATGCCCTGGATCACAAACGCATGGATGCGGTCGCTGGCCCATCGGTAGTCGCATCGCAACGCTTCCAGAACAATCAAGGGCTTGCCCAGGTGGACAGCCCAATCGGCGGCGCGCTGCAAGCTGAAATTCCAGCGGCTGCGGCGATTGGCGATCATCCAATAGATGACCCACCGTCCGTCGCTCGCGACAGGGCCTGGGTGGATAGTGCGAATGCGCGATTCGGGTACGTCTGAGGAGAGCAGGATCA
Source organism: Pirellulaceae bacterium (assembly GCA_035327685.1). Lineage (GTDB taxonomy): Bacteria > Planctomycetota > Planctomycetia > Pirellulales > Pirellulaceae > BJ22. The sequence continues at coordinate 826 of DAOLCX010000417.1, forward strand.
TAAAAGTGGGGCTGCGCCTCGCGATTTCATATCGACGATGTTCAATTCGTGTTCGTCAACTCTCTCAACCCGAATATTTCCGGGAAAAACGTGAACCACTTGGTTCAGCTCCTGTAACGTCGTCCAACTGGACAGGACCATTGACTCCAAGCGGCGCCAATGGGATCGAGTCATATCGCCGAGCGGCCAGGCGCGCTGCTGCCACAACAGGACAAAGGCATGGCGAATGATCAACACGTGTTCTTCCAGGAATGGGCGGATATCGAAGCGAATGCGGCTCAACGTCCCAGATTGCATCACACGTTCCAACAGTTGGCTAGCCAAAGATTCGATGACGTGATGGTATTCCGCTGCTGAATCGGCCACTGCGGCAATATTTTCCAACGCGTTGGGGTTAAATTTCAGAAGGACAGGAACCAACTCGTGGCGAATTCGGTTGCGTGTGTACTGGAGTTGGGAATTGGATGAATCGACGCGCCAACGCTGTCCTACAGATTGCAGGAAACGCTCCAATTCTTCGCGGCAGGCCCACAGCAGGGGCCGTACCAGCGTCAAATCGTCACTCATGGGGCGAGTCGCTTGCATACCTCGCAAACCGGCAACCGAGGTCCCTCTTAACATCCGAAACAGCAGGGTTTCGCATTGGTCGTTGCAGGTGTGGGCGGTCGCCACGTAACGAGCTTCGTATTGCCTGGCAGTTTGCTGCAAAAAAGCGTACCGCTCCATTCGCAACGTTTCTTCCGAACTATCCGCCGGGATTTTTGTTGGAATTCGATGGCCGACTTCGAGGTCCAACTCGAGCTGAGCGGCCAATTCTCTGACGAATTGTTCGTCGAGGTCCGATTCTGAACCTCGCAGTCGGTGGTTGAAATGGGCCACGGTGAGCGACTGGCGCGGTGCCCTGCCGCTCCGTCTGGCCAATTCAGCCAGCGCGCACGCCAAGGCCACGCTGTCGCTACCCCCAGATACTGCCACAATCGTGCGGTGGAACTTCCATTGATCGATGGGCCATGCCTGGGATAGTTGGTGGACTAGTTCCTCTCGAGACAACATTTTGTCGGCTTTTTAGTGAAACAAAACTGGTTTTCAGAATTCTCTGCATGTGGTAATATGCTGCGCATTCAGGTGGGCAGCATATCGTTACGCCATTATCCTAGCGGATACACGGGCAGGGACGTAAAGCTGGCTGTCTGGAATGGTCAAAGACAGAAAGAACCGTAAATATCGCGGGTGGACAAACTTGGCGTCGTCTGCGCGGGATTCGGTTGATTTGACGTAGCGACTGATTTTATGAAATGCTGTTTTTCGGGGCACGTTGGCAAACTGCCATGATCGGATTGGACTGGGTGTGGGCACTGCTGCGGGCGATGGTTGCAACGATCGCCGGGTTTTCACTTGCGGCGGACACAAGCAAAGGCCTTGGTGTTCCTCGCAAATGGCCGATGGGAGGTCGGGAAGAAATCCTCTCTCGGGTTTCATTTGTTAGTGCCTCAGTCTCGCGCCGTTCACACTTGAGCGGTGCCAGTGTCCTTCGCCTGCGACCAGAGACGGGGGCATGCGATCGACGATGGGCTCAAGTCAGAAACGTCGGCGGGTTGAGCGAATTTGGGCAGATCCGCACGGAGCATCGAATTCAATCATAGCGGTGGCCAGTCCACCAGGATCGCGCACGTCGCAAACCGAAGACTCGCTGCCTGATATGTCAGGTGTCGGTAGTCCCCCTGCGCCAAATAGGAATAGGACAGGGATTCATGGTTCCGTATTTCGTTGGTGGGGCGATTGGTCTTGCCCTGGGCATTGGCTTGTATTGGCTGTTCGGGTGGTTTCTCAAACGAGACGCGCGGCAAGCGGCGCGCCAGATTGTCGAACAGGCCAACTTGGCGGCCACCTCCCGACAGCGAGAGGCCGAGCTAAAAGCCAAAGAGACAATGCTCAATGCCCAGGCTGACATTGAAAAACATCATGCCAAAATCCGCGAGGAGCAGTTGGCGCAGACTCTGGCATTGGACAAACGCAAATCACAGATTGATCAACAAGCCGAAGGGCTGGTTAAACAAGAGCAAATCGTTCAAACCACACAGAATCGTCTCAAGTCGAAACTGGAAGCGGCCGCTCAGCGCGAAAAGGACTTGAACGAAATCTATGAAAAGCAGCGCCAACAACTCCACAAAATCACTGGATTGAACAAAGAGGAAGCGACTTCGCGGTTGCTTAAGTTGCTGGAAGACGAGTTGGCTCAAGAGGTGGGGGCCAGGATTTCTGCCCACGAGCAAAGATTCAAGGAAGAATGTGAGACCATCAGTCGCGAGATGCTGCTCGTGACCATGCAGCGTTTTGCTGCGGCTCATACCGCGGACACCACAACCAGCACGGTCGATATTCCCAGTGATGAAATGAAAGGGCGCATTATCGGCCGCGAAGGGCGCAATATTCGCGCGTTTGAAAAGGAGACTGGCGTCGATCTGATCATCGATGATACGCCGGGAGTCGTTATTGTGAGTTGTTTTGACCCGGTTCGGCGCGAAGTGGCGCGTCAATCGTTGGAACGGCTGATCGATGATGGACGCATACACCCTTCGCGAATCGAGGAAATCGTCAAACAGGTCAACGGGGAAATCAATCGGTTTATTGAAGTCAAAGGGAAGGAAGCAGTGCAAGAAGTCAATTTGCATGGCATCCACCCGCGGGTAGTCGAGTATCTGGGGCGGCTTCATTTTCGCACCAGCTATAGTCAAAACGTGCTGCGACACAGTGTGGTGGTTGCGTTTTTGTCGGGAATGCTGGCCGAATTGGTC
>DAOLCX010000418.1:0-3616 GCA_035327685.1 Pirellulaceae bacterium
TCCAGCGCCATTCCCAACGGCAGAATAAACCAATTGGCGATCGAATGTTCCAGCCCCATAGTCACAAAGGCCGTGATCGGAAAGACAATCGCCAGAATCTTGTCGGCCACACTTCGGCTCCCCATGGCCAACCAAACCGCCAAACAGACCAATGCATTGCACAAGATGCCCCGAGCCAACATCTCGATCCAACCCAAATTCACTTTGGCTCGGGCCATCTCGACCACCGACTCCCCGACGGCACCTCCCCCCAGTTGCCCCAAGTTGCCTAATAACACCAGCGCCACTGTTCCCAAGCAACCCGCCACATTTCCCAGATATACCCAAAACCAATTGCGGAGCACCATCGCCGTCGTCACTTTGCGGCTGGCCCAGGCTATCGCAATCAAATTGTTCCCGGTGAACAATTCCGCACCGGCGATAACGACCAAGATCAACCCCAGACTGAATGCCAACCCGCCGATCAAACGCGTCACCCCAAAACCCCACGTTGATTCGGTGATCGTGACGATGAAAAACATCGCCCCCAGCGAGATAAACGCGCCGGCCAGGACCGCCAGATGTAGGAGCGAAACCAGTTCCAACCGCGCTTTGGCAATCCCCACCGACTCGACCAACGAAGCGATCTCGCGCGGCGAATGCGCACCAAACTCCGTTTGGGTCATGGCAAGGTCTCCTGCTTTGCCGCGATTCGGACAGATTTGGAATAGCCGGTTCTGCGCATCAAAAAGTAACAAACACCGTTAAATCAAAAATCCCCAATCGCCTCACCATCTTCAAGTTGTCCCAATCTCACCAGCGCCGACTTATCGGTTGTATTCGACAGGAAGTGAACGGATCTGTCCGCCAAAGTTCCCTTTATTACCTTGTGGCAGTATGGCAAATCTCAACCTCCTATGGAAGCAAGCGCCGAACAATACGTTCACGGCATCCGGCGGATAGTTGCGAGTGTGTAGAACAATTGTCTTGAACTGTTCGAAAGCCTGGCTGGGTTTACTATGGTCCGAACACGAACCATTGAGGACAAATTCTCTAAAATCTGGTAAACGGCTTCCGCCGAACGAATCGCCGGATTTGCCGGCTGAAACCGCCGTCCAGTCCCATGCGGTTTTCAGGCCTCAAGTGACCTGGAGGGTGAGAGAGCTGTTATGCATGACCGACGGAATCCCAGGTAGCCGAATCCAATCGTCAAGATGCAGTAGATCGCAATTGATATGGGGCTCGCGTCATGTTCAAGCAGTCTTGGTGTATCCAGGTAGCGATCGCCGGCAAACCAGGCGGTCGCGATGTAAACACCATTGGCGAGTACACAAAAATGAGCAATAAACCATATCCATTCCCTTTTTGCGATCAACGCGACGGCCACAGGAACCAAAACGCCAGATAGCAAGCCGCCCCACAGCGTGACCAATGGAAGAGGATCCGGTTCAAAAAAACTGTAGGGGAGCTGCCACGGCCACAGTTCCACTGCTTTGAGGGTTCCACCGCAACAAAATCCGGCAACGATATGCCCCAATTCGTGAGTGAACGTCATGACGATCCAAGATGCCATCAACAACATAACGAATCGGACAACGCGGAGACGTTTTGTTGAAACCATGTTGCTTCATCGAATCTAACGACAGCGAAATCATCGGCGCAGCGGCAGTTTAACCAATCGTCGCTCCGTCCACATTGTAGATGATGTGCAACCGCAACGCCCTTTCGAATGCAGATTGGGTGTAACCTGACGTCCGAAACACATGAACCTCTATTATCGCGGTTTTTTCCGCGTAGGTTGGACCAGACGCTCTGTATTGTGGAGACGATCAGTGCCGAACGTCTGAAAAAAATGGTAAAGTTCACGAAATGTAGGGTACGTGGAGCCAGTCGATCGACAAAACATGTTAGCTTGGACGAATCGATCTGCGACACTCACAGGGTTTCGATCCGCAATAGGACGACTTGCCGAACGCACCAGCACCAAGCATGGCCATGAATACTGTGAACGGTTACCCCAAAAAAGCACGCTGAAGTCAGGTTACATCCATGTAGATCCTGTTTGGGGCACCACCAACCACGCATGGCTACAGCAAAAAAAAACGGCAAGCAAAAAATGCTTGCCGCAGAAGATCTAACCAATGATTGATCGAGCTATTTACGTCGGCGGACAAAAGCCAATCCGAACACAGCAAGTCCGATTAATCCACTCGTGGCAGGCTCAGGAATGAGGGCCGTGTAATTCAGTTGCATGTTGTTGATGTCACCGGACCAACTGAATACGCCATTGATGGAGTCACCGATGTTAAGACCAGTTGCATCGATGATGTCTCCCGGATTGTCGCTCGCCGCGTAAAATGCACTGCCAGCGGCATATGTACTAAGATAACTGACGATGCCACCCCACGTAGCTCCCGTAACAGTGATCGTGTAAGTATCGGGAGCATAAAAAGTGGACCATGTCGAAACATCAATTTCACCAATCCACCAGCCAGCTAAATTGTCGTTCCGCATCATGCCGACTCCGCCCAGGCTGGTGTAGCCCGAAAACGTACTGGGGGCGAAAGCCCCACTACCTGCGTTGGCGAACGGACCCCAATTGGTGACGCTCCAAGTTCCGGTGCCCGAATCATAATGCATAAAGTCTGCCCGAGCCGTCGCGGCGGAGGCAAACAAAACAAGACCGAAAAACAAGAGGAAAACATTCTTCATGGTGCAATCTCCCCGACAGTATTTACTTAAAACGAACACTTCCTCGACTCTTCCAGTTGCCGATTGTAATTGCTCGTTGGAAATCAACAACCCTCTGAGTCGCCAAATAGGGGGTATTTTTTCAGGGTTCTGCCCTAAACAATAGAGGAAAAATAGGGGGTTTCCGCGATGGTGTGCCGAAAATCGCACGTCACTATTGAGAATTTTGTGTTCTCCGCTTTAAGCTGGGTTTAATTTTCGTGGCTGGCTGTCAGCAATTCGGCTTTTGTCGTCGGGCTGGGCATATTGTCTCGGTACCACCACGTCGGTGACCGGGTCAATGTAGAAAAACCGAGTCACTGAAGAAAAGCTATGTCTGCTGAACCCGCGTTGTCGGCTGCTCCGGTTGAACATGTAAATCTGCCGAGTTTCCAGTTCCACGAATGAACTGCAATACACTTTCAGTGATTTCCGACACCGCCCTCTCGCCGTGATACTCCAAAACTGGGCGCGATTGGCTCAACAAATACGCCTTGTGTCGCGCCAGAGTCTTTCCTTCAATATTACCTGTGTCGTAACGCGATGCCCAATTGATGAACTCCTCATGCGAGTCGTACATGTCACCACCGTGTTCAATCCGGTGACCAAAACGTATCCGCTCTCGTCGTCTCAACCGCTCGACTCTCACCGCAGTCTCGACGTAGAGGAACACGAAGCATGTGAAGCTCAACGGGGGATAAGGGATCCAGCCAACAATGCCACCACTGAGGACCCAATTCGCCTCCGGCTTCAAATCGCGACTGATCAATTCGCATCGCTCCTCAGCAGGTCGAGGGCATTGGAACGGCGGGTCAGTCGGAATATGGAAATAGTCGTCGCTTTCAAAATGCGGAATCGCCAGAGTCGCGGCAAGGGACTTGCCCAGTGTGGAAGTGCCACTGCCGGA
>DAOLCX010000419.1:0-3613 GCA_035327685.1 Pirellulaceae bacterium
GCTATCCGTCGTCAGTCGCGACACTGTCGGATGTTCCGGCGCAATGACCATATACGTGGCCCCAAAGAGGGTGTCGGGACGCGTCGTATAAATCCGCAATACATCATCACCCGCTTGACGAGGAAAAGCCGAGCGCTGACGCGCCGCCCGCCAGGCCTGATAGTCGGCCTTTGGACCAATGAAAAAATCAACTTCAGCCCCCTCGCTCCGGCCGATCCAGTCGCGCTGCAACTTTTTGATTCCATCAGGCCAATCGAGTTGGTCCAAATCTCTTTCCAGGCGATCGGCATAGGCAGTAATCCGCAGCATCCATTGCCGCAGAGGAATTCGCTGGACGGGATGGTTACCCCGCTCACTGCGGCCGTCAATGACTTCTTCATTCGCCAAAACCGTCCCCAGGGCTGGGCACCAATTGACGAGCGCATCGGCCTGGTAAGCCAACCGGAATTGGTCCTGGTATTGCCGTATCGCCACGTTTCCGGCAAGACGAACGTCGTCCGGGATGGGCAATTCGGAAATAGGTCGCCCCTTGCTTTGGGACTCGTCAAACCAGGTGTCATACAGCACCAGGAAAATCCACTGGGTCCAGTGGAAATAGTCCGGGTCAGTCGTCGCCAATTGACGATCCCAGTCGTAGCTGAACCCCAGCATTTTCAACTGTCGGCAGAAATTGGCAATGTTCCGCTCGGTCGAAATGCGAGGAGGCGTGTTCGTCTTAAGGGCGTACTCTTCGGCAGGCAATCCAAACGCATCAAACCCCATTGGATGCAAAACCGCCATCCCTCGCATGCGACTGTATCGGCAGACGATGTCCGTGGCGGTGTATCCCTCCGGGTGGCCGACATGCAGTCCGTCGCCACTGGGATAGGGAAACATATCCAACACATAGAGTTTCCGCCCCCCCGTTTCATGAGGGGTCCGAAACGTCTTCGATTGTTCCCAATATCGTTGCCAGCGAGGCTCAATCTCGGCTGGATTGTAACGAGGCATCGACGGCTTTCTCCTCCACCGCACGGGCAGTTCTGGCCCAAGTGCGAAACGCCCTAGTTCTTTGGAACGGCCACTTGGTCTGCCCGAAAACTAAAGAAACCCTCCGTTCCGCAGTGGAATAGTTTAGCAGAACTTCCCAAGTTCATGCAGGCGGGCTGACAAACCGAACGGAACGGCTCGGATGATGATTGCCAAGCATCGTTCCTTCGTCTAGACGACTTCAAATTCGCCCAAACCAGGAGTACATTAGAGGTGTCACGAGGAAACACTGAAAGCATCGCTTGAACTTCATTTGCTGCACCCCATCACCCTGGTTCTTGATTTTTTGTGATTAGACGCCGTACCAGACTTCGATTAGTGCAATCCGAACGGGAGATGATGCGCGCCGCGGGACGCTTTAACGCCCAGTTGATGGACTTTATTCGCCCCCACGTGACACCCGGCATTCGTACAGATGCTATCGACCAGTTGGTGTATGAATACACTTTGGACCACGGACACAAACCGGCTTGCCTGGGTTACCGCGGCGACAAAGTGGCTTTCCCCAAGAGCTGTTGCATTAGCGTCAACGAGGTGGTTTGCCACGGCATACCGGGCGACTACGAATTGAAGCCAGGCGATATCGTCAACCTGGACTTGACCACGAACGTGGATGGTTGGCACGGCGACCAAAGCGAGACGTTCTTGTTGGAGACGGTGAGCAGCGAAGCTCGGCAATTGGCACAGTGCGCTTTCGATTCGCTGTACCTGGCGATCGAGGCGCTGCGGCCCGATTGCCAGGTGGCTGTGATTGGCGAGACCATATCCGAATACGTAAAAAAACACTATGGATTCGGGGTGGTTGAAAAGTATGTCGGCCACGGCATCGGAGCTAAGTTCCACCAGCGACCCAATATTCCACACGTTCCCAACCGCCAGGCGTATCTCGACCGCCTGCATCCGGGGATGTGCTTCACCATCGAACCAATGGTCAACGGCGGTACACCACTAACCGTCCTGGACAAAAAAGACGGCTGGACCGTGCGGACCGCGGACCATCAGTTGTCGGCACAGTTCGAACATACGGTGTTGATGACCGAACACGGCCCAGAGATTCTGACACTAACTCAACATGGCCCGCAACGCGGGCATCAGTTTTAGCGCCTGTCCCCGTGCCTAAATGACCAGCCCAAAGCGCAGGCGAGTGAACCCCTGGCCCACGCGGAAGCCCCGGCTTTGGGAAAGGCTCTCAATCCACTCGCCAGCCGGCCTATCCTGTTGTCGGTCCAGTCCCATCGCGCAAAACCAACACGGGACACTTCGCCAATCGTACCACCCGCTCGGCTACAGAACCCAGCAACAATCGGCTCATCCCGGTGCGACCATGCGATGAGATGACGATCAAGTCGGCGCCATGCTCCACTGCATAATCCGACAACATCGTGCCCGGATCGCCAAACAGCGTAACAAACCGCACTCCCTGCAGTTCACTGTGCTCAGCGACATGGCGTTCAAAAGCCTGATTGGCGTCATGCTGTAACGTTGCCTCGGTGACGGCACCCCACACAAACACGGGATCGGTAGTCATCGGAATCTGAGCCACGTGCACCACGTGAATCAAACTCCGATCGCTAACCATCCCGCAAGCCATCTGCAATGCCGACGCCGCCATGTCCGAAAAGTCCCAGGGGACAATCACAGGCCTGCCTGATAAAAGCGCCATAACGACTCCTCACACTTCTCCGCTACACGGATGTGCTACACCCAATTTACCCGACGCCTTCCGCCACACACCGCGCAATGTCCAGCGACGATATAATCCCAATCAAAATCCCCTCGCGGTCTAATACCGGAAGATGGTGGATGCGATGGTGTGCCATCAGTCGAGCTGCCTCTTGCACAGGGTCGTCGCCTGACACGGTGATCGGATCGTGCACCATCAACTCGCGGACTTTGATCGAGTATCCATCGTCCATCTCCAGGCCGCGAACAAAATCCGCACGCGCCGCTTGACGGTCCAGCTTTAAGAAAAAGTCCGCCAGATCCGTGCGCGACAACAATCCAACACATACCCCCGCATGATTGACGACTGGTAAAGCGGAAAAGTTTTGGTCAACCATCTCTTCCAGTGCTTCATGGATCGAGTCATCAATCCGAATACTGGCCACACGTTGGCTCATGACCGACGACACACCCATTGAACACAAATCGACCATTTTTGAATTGGCCATGAGAACCTCCTCATTACGTGAAACGGATAGGCTGATGCTCCAGACGATATTTCGTTAACCAGAATACCGAAATGCCGCGGCCCCAACCATCAGGGACTTTGATTCATGGGATGTGATACCTGCAAACTGCGTGCCGAATAAGGTGAATCAGGGTACCGGCACGATGATCGACAGAAGTGGCCATGAATCAAAACAGCCAAGCGTTCATTTCAGAGTTCCTTTGAGAGCTAGCGCTTTGTTCCAATTGGACGCTTGGGCTGACCGATTTAGCCGTTCGGCTTTAGCGCCGATGTTTTTGCTGCCGAAACCGTGGCCAACGCCATTCGGCTGATCGTAAATTCAAGTTGGAACAATCCACTTGCACGCATGGCACGCGTTCAGAAAAGGGCCGCGGGGCTATTTCATGTCCCCGG
>DAOLCX010000420.1:0-3611 GCA_035327685.1 Pirellulaceae bacterium
AAATGGTGCATGTCGTGGGGTAATCGCTCGCGATTCAAATCGAGAATCTCCACATAACGCCCGGCTTGCCCCAGTTCTTGCCGGGCGATGCCAAACAGTGTATCGGACTCGGCGGTCACATACCAGAATCCGGTTTCGCTGGGGGGGGCCGCGGTCGGGGAGCGCGCGGCGACCGCTCGCGTTTCTGCTGGACGATCCGGGACAAGCAGCGGAAAGCTGGCCGCAAGGGTCTCCCAAGGGGGACACACCAGATCCACATATTGTCCATCCGTCGCCGACTCATAGAGTGCGATGTTGTGTTGATAGAGAGCGCGGAACCAACGGCCATCGCCGTAAAGTTCCTCAGCAATCAACCACAACGATTGGTCGGTCCGGACCTTCCGAATCTCGAATTCGGGCGGGCCGACAGGTCGTTCTTCGCCAACGAACGAATGACTATTGAGGGCCGACAATGAATCTGGCATCCAGGCTGCGCGAACTTGCGCTGAGTGAAATTCCGTTTCCGGCTGAGGTGCTGCAGTGATTGGGGTGGTTTCCAACGATGGCCAGGAAGTCGAAGTGGTGTCGGTTGGTGGCGGGGGTAAAGGTCGCGGGGGAACCAACGGTTGCTGCTGGAAAGAGCGCGGCTGAAACTCCAACTCAGAAGCCGGTCTGTCGTCCAAAGTGTCGGCAGAGGTGGCAAATGGCGGTGTTGAATAAGGCCTGGTCGGGAATTGCGGGGTCCCCTGTTCTACCGAGTTTCGATTCGCCTCGCCACTTTCTAGTACGTGCGCGGTGGACTCGGCGGGCACGGTATTGCGGATGAGATCATGCCGCGGATCGCGCGCGGCCACTCGCAATGGATCATCTTCAGGCAAGTGTTGAGAATGGTATTCCCGTGCGGCGCGCGACGGATCGGCTTTTGTTCGCATCCTGCGTACGGTCGCTTCAGCAATAAACGAGGCGTCCACTTCTTCCGCTGGGGGTGCACTTAATACGTGCGCAGGGATACCATGATCGGGAGACAACGACCTCATGTATCGATAGCCCAAAAGCGCGGCTGCCACCAATAAAGCGGCGACAACCGTCAACGCCAATCTGGCTTCGCGCACCATGCGGTGGTCATAAGACGACGAGTGCATGCGCTGAGGAAATCCTTTTCCTGGAATCATTGAATAGCCAACGCCCGGTAGTTTTATAGGCGCCGGACAATCGGTTTGTAGCAGTTTCGCTTCAGACTGTCATGAGCAAAACACCTTGAGGCGGAGCGTCGGTTGAGGGGGGCGGGACTTCTTTTCAGGTCGGACGAGTGCCGGCTGCTAGCGGCACCGTTCTGACCCAGCGCGTCCTCAGAACACGAAGTTGCGTGTGGATACGAAAAAATCCCCAGGCTACCCTGGGGATCACACGAAGTTCTCAATGTTCCAAGAGAACAGGCGACTACTCGCGCGGGCGTACCGCACCGGTCAAGCCTGTGTAGTCCATCCGGTCTTCGAGATGCCACAAAGGCTGTCCCAACTCGACTCGGCGGCGCAACACTTCAATCTTCTCTTCAGAACCGGCGGGAGCATCGGTCGGCATAAACCCGTCGCCGCCTTCCGGAAAAAAATCTTCATCATGGCCATACTTCAAGATGGCCTCAAATACATTGCCGACTGAACTGATATTCGACATCGAAATAAACCTGACACTTTCCTCAAAAACTGAAAACCAACAAGCGTTATTATTAACGGCCCTTCATCAAAGTCAATCAGATTTTTCTCACCATTTGGACAATGCAGTTGTGCTCAGCGAGCAGTATGACTGGCGATAGCAGTCAGGCAAAATTGGCGGTTCGTACGATCAGAATTCCAGTCGAATGCGGGGCCACCTTTTACGTGCCGCCGCCTCGCACCTTAACTCAGCATTATCGGGGGTCAAGTTTCCATTAAATCGTACGCACCATCCGAGACGAATGTTCACGGGCGCTCAGCCAGGTTGACGTTCGTGTGCGACTGGAAGCTGACTCAACATTTGAAAAAGCGGTTGGAACAGCGAGTCGCGACAATTTGACGCGATTCGACTGCCGCCCAGTTCGCTTCAAACTTGAGCGACCCTGGAGGTCATTCAACGACGAGATTGGCGAAATCGACGTTGGCGGGAGGGAATTGGGGGTCCAGCTTTTCCAGTGTGCATCGCAACAAGTTGCTGACTACCAGGTTGCGATACCATTTCTTATCTGAAGGGATGATATGCCAAGGTGCGTGTTCGGTATTGCAATACGAAATGGCGTCTTCGTAGGCAGCTTGATACTCATCCCAGCGCAGCCGCTCTTTCAAATCTTGCGGATTGAATTTCCAATGTTCGTGGGGATTATCGATTCTCGCTTGCAGACGCTTCTTTTGCTCGGCCTTTGAAATGTGTAAGAAACACTTGATGATGGTGGTGCCATTTTCCACCAGGATTTTTTCGAAGGCGTTGATCTGTTCATAGCGCTTCCGCCAAACCTTCTCGGGAACAAGCTGGTGAACCCGCACGATCAACACATCTTCATAGTGCGAGCGGTTGAAGATGCCGATATTTCCCAATCGCGGAACTGCCCGATGAATCCGCCAGAGAAAATCGTGGTCTAACTCCTCGGCACTGGGGACCTTAAACGAAGTCACCTGGCAACTTTGCGGGTTGATTCCGCGCATGATCGTACGGATCGTGCCGTCTTTTCCCGATGTATCCATGCCCTGCAACACCAGGAGGATAGCATGCCGATCCTGGGCATACTGCCGCCGCGCCAAATCCGCCATCGCGCGAGCATTCTTGTTGATTTGTTTGTTCGCTGAATTTTTGTCGAATCCAGAATCTGTGGGCCGCGTATTAATCTGCATAAGGTGGCACGTCTGCCCAGGAACGAGGCGAACGGAATCGGGTTGGTTCATCGTATTGACTGTTCGCAAATAGTCGTGTCGGCTTAGCTGCCTGCGAGTGAGTGGCTTTCGGTCCACGGCGCAGCATTCTGGAGTTTCAGGTTAGCTGGCGAAGTACGGTTCGTCAAAGCCTGGGGAATGTGTTGCGGGTTTGTCGTCGCCGTTTTTTGTGCGTGGTGACTGGCAATGGGGCTGGAAATCAGTCACACTACATATGCCAAAAGACCAATAGTTTGAGCTTCGAGGTGAATATGAAATCTATCCATCGGATTGCCGGAATGGCCTGTTTGATCATGGCTTGGGGGTCGTTCTGTTACAGCCACGATGATTGGCCTGGGTGGCGCGGCGCAGATCGCACGGACGTTTCGCGCGAATCCGGCCTGATGCAAACCTGGCCGGAGGGTGGTCCCAAGAAAGTATGGGAAAACGTCAATTGCGGTTTAGGTTACGCGGGGTTTAGCGTCGTCGATAATCGATTGTACACGTTGGGCTCTGAAGAGGGCCGCGAGTTTGCCTTGTGCCTGGACGCCGCGACAGGCAAAGAACAGTGGCGAGTCGAAGTGGGCGATAATTTTCAGAACCAATGGGGGGACGGTCCGCGCAGCACACCCACGGTGGATGGCGATCATGTCTATTTTATGGCGGCGAATGGAAACCTGGCGTGCCTTCATCGGCAAACGGGGCAAGTCAAATAGACCGTTTCGTTGGGGCACTTGGGGGGTGCCGTCCCGC
>DAOLCX010000421.1:0-3611 GCA_035327685.1 Pirellulaceae bacterium
AGAGAGTGCTGCCTCAAAGTCACCTCGCCGGACCAGACTCAATGCCAGACCAGCTCGCGCCAAGCCGTCATGGGGATTGATTTTGAGGGCGGACTGAAAATCAGTCACGGCATCCGGAATCTCTCGCAAGTATAAGCGGACCCAGCCGCGGTCGCGTAAACGAATCACCTGGCCGGGCTCGGCTGTCAGTTCGCGCTCAAAAAACGCCAAGGCCTCGTCTCGGTAGGTCAACAGCAATTGCTGATAACGATCGTTGGGCACTTCTTGAATGTCGATCGCGGTGGTCAAATCTTCGAAGACTTCGCGCCACCGATCGAGTTGGGCGCGGGCTGCTGCCCGCCAACTGAGCACTTCCGGTTCCTGATATCCCAGTTGAATCGCCTCACTCAAGTCGGTATCGGCCGCCGACGGATCGCCCACGGATAGATAGACATAGCCGCGCAACGCGCGGGCTGAACCTTGTTGGCTGGAACTGGCCACCGACAGGGTTCGATTGGCTTCGCGGATCGCCGCCTCCAAGTGCCTTTCGTTGAGCAACTTCAAAGTCGAACGGTAGTAGAGATCATAACTGGAATGGATCAGGTCCCGATTGTCCTGTTCGCCGCGGGCTTCGATATCCTCCAGCAACCGCCAACCGCAGGTAGGGCAAGCGATGGCGAATTCTTCCAAATTCCGCGAACATTCGGGACATTTTTGAGACATGCGATGATCGTGCATAATCGATCCATGGAGCCGAATTGCCGCCAGCCGCCCGTTGCGCCCCGCTCACCGGAAAACTATCTGCCCCTGTCCTCCTATTATCAAACCTGACCTCAGAACTGTCAAACTGCGCCTGTCGACCAGTACAATTCCCGCACAATCCGCGATTTGCCGTTGACCAATTAACCGTCGACTAACAGAATGAAAACGGGGGGTTTTCCGGTCCAGCGGGCGCAGGTGAAATGAACGGCCCGCGGGGGATACACGGTTATGTCGCTACGCGGAATCATTTTCGACATCGATAACACGTTTTTTGACGGGTCTTACTGGCATCGTCTGTTGCATCAGATGATCAGTAAGCTTGGCCTTCGCGAGCAGTTTCAGACGTTTCGCGACGAGTGGCAGACGACCTATTTGCCCAAGGTTTATCAAGGGGAATTGAAATACTGGGACGCGCTGGCGTCCTTTTTTTGTTACCTGGGGTTAAGTCCAGTCGAAGCTCGCGAGTTGCTGGTCTCTTCTCAAGCCAAATTGAAACATGCCCAAGCCAACCTGCGGCCTTTCGCTCAAGTCAGCGAGACGCTGGCCGAGCTGCAGCGGCGACAATTTCGGCTGGCCATCGTCTGCAATTCGATTCACCAATCGCACGCCCTTTTGGGAATGCTCGCGGACATCAACATTCGATTTTCATTTGATTCAGTTCTCACTTCGCGCTCTTTGGGACGCGTGTTGCCCGATCGCGAAGCATTGCTGCAAGCAGCTCGGGAAATGTTGATCGCACCCCAAGAAGCCGCTTATGTCAGCACGCGCGCCAACCGCTTGCAGATCGCAGGCGAAGTCGAAATGGTTCCCGTCTGGTTGATCGATGCTTCACATGCCGAGACTGTCGAAGAGCACAAAGAAGTTCCCGCCATCGATCATTTGATTGGCCGCTTTGCCGACTTGATTCCGTGGGTCACCCGCTTGGAAGCTACCAACGCCAGTCGCTAGAATCGGGGCATGACCGATCACGAATTTCATGATTTCAGTCAACCCCTCGGGCTGATCCTCGCTGCCGGCAAAGGGACTCGGATGAACTCGGACTTGCCGAAGGTGTTGTGCCAGGCCCACGGCAGGCCCTTGATTCAGTATGTAATCGACGCCCTCCGTGCCGCCGGAGTCTCCGCGCACGTTGCGGTCGTCGGCTATCGCGCTGAGTTGGTTCAGGAAGCCTTGGCTGGCCAACCTGGTTTGCGGTACGCGCTGCAAACTGAACAACTGGGGACGGGTCACGCTGTGATGATGTGCCGCGAATACCTGGCCCATCAGCGGGGCCCCGTGATCGTGTTGGCCGGCGATTCGCCGATGGTTCAACCAGCTTCACTTCGCCAACTGTTGAAGATTTGGCAAACGGTGGGAGCGGCTTGTGTGCTGGGAACATTGATGCACCCGGATCCGACCGGTTTGGGTCGGATTGTCCGCGATGAACAAGGGCATTTCCTGCGAATCGTCGAACAACGCGACGCGGATGAAACGCAGCAAGCCATCCGCGAAGTGAACATGAGCACCTACGTTTTCGCTCCGCAGCCTTTGCTGGCCGCACTCGATCACTTGACGGCTGACAACCGTCAAAAGGAATACTACATTACAGACGTGCCGGAAATCATGTTACGTCAGGGTGGGATCGTCGAAGCGCATCCGGTGTTGCAGCCCATCGAGGCGTTGAGCGTCAATACTCCGGAACAATTGCAACAGGTCGAAAAAGCACTACAAGCACAGCGAGCCAGTTGATGGGTGAACTGAAAATCTTTAGCGGGCGGGCTAATTTGCCACTGGCCGAGAACATCTGCCGGTTTCTCAATTTGGAACTCGGTGGCTGCAAATTCCAGACGTTTCCGGATTCGGAAATCCATTGCAAGATTGAAGACGTTCGCGGCCGGGATGTGTATCTTGTCCAGCCTACGTGCCCGCCGGTCAACGACCATTTAATGGAATTGCTGATTCTGATCGATACGTGTCGTCGCGCCAGCGCCGATCGCATCACAGCCGTGATGCCTTATTTTGGTTATGCGCGGCAGGACCGCAAAGATGAAGGCCGCGTTCCGATCACTGCCAAGTTAGTGGCCAATCTCATTACTCGTGCCGGAGCCGATCGGGTCCTGTGTATGGACCTGCATGCCGCACAGATCCAGGGATTTTTCGATGTCCCGGTCGATCACTTGTATGCCGGTGGCGTATTGACCGGCTATTTCCGGCAATTGTTTCCGGACCCTAACGACATTGTGATTGTCAGCCCTGACGAAGGGAGCATCAAGCGCGCGGTGGGTCACGCCAAGCGACTCGGAGGGCGACTGGCGATCATCGACAAGCGCCGAATCGGCGCCGACAGCACGCGACAAGAGAACATCATCGGCGGCCCAGTCGAAGGAAAAATTGCCTTGATGTTTGACGACATGATCAGCACGGGGGGGTCGATCGTCGGGGCGGCAGAATTGTTGAAAAAGATGGGAGCCAGGCAAATCCACGTCGGTGCCAGCCACGGATTGTTTGCTGGCGATGCTATTCCCAAACTCGAACGTTCCGCTATCGACTCAGTGGTCGTCACCGACTCGATTCCACTCGACCCGGCCAAGTCCATCCCCAAAATACGCCGCCTGTCCGTGGCTAACCTTTTGGGTGAAGCGATCCGCCGTATCCACCAACACATGTCCATCAGCAGCATCTTTGCCGATGAACAGGCCGCCAGCCCGTAACTTGGCCTTTTTACCCGCAATCGAACGGCAGGCGAAGGCGGGAAACCAGGATTTGCGTAAACAATTTGTGAACTGCCGTAATCGTTCACGAAATAAAGGGTGCGTAGAGCAAGTCGTTCGACAAAACATGGTAGCTTGGACGAATCGACCTGCGACACTCACAGGGTTTCGATCTACAAC
>DAOLCX010000422.1:0-3611 GCA_035327685.1 Pirellulaceae bacterium
CTTATTCAAGCGGCGCCACTTCACTGGACAACGGCACACTGTACCGGCGAATTCCATCGTTCTCATTATCAGGAGGCCCGATCACGGCGCGGGCTAACAGCCCCAGCAACACTCCTGCCGCCACCAACGCCAGCCGCGAATGCGCGAATCGATACCACCAAGGGTTCATGCGGCCTCCTGTCGTACTTTCAACCATGGATTTGATGCCAGGTGTTGCGTTTGCGTTCCGGATTATTCTAGTTTATTTCGCCCAGATATGCGAGTTATTGGCACAGTTTTGAGCCCGCTCCACAATCGTATTAACGCGTGAGAAACAACTTCCATTGATCGGCTCTTCACACCAGTGCCTGGTTCCGATTAAATGTTAGGGTGGACCGAAATAGCCGTTGGGCGTAAGCCCCGGTTTTTGCCGCCGAAACCGTGGCGAACACCATTTGCGTAGCCGAATTTCTGCCAGTGCCACTTAATTCCCGGAATTCCCGGAGTTTTGTCACGCGTCCCTCAACGAAAAAATGGAAACTGATACCATGTCGCTGACAACGTACGACGAACCACGTCTGATCGAGCTGACCCGTTCGCTGGCGTTGAAGTTTGGAGAATTTCGCCTGGCCTCAGGCCAAACGGCCCAGTTTTACCTGGATTGCCGGAAGTTAACACTCGACGGCGAAGGGGCGAATCAGGTGGCTGCCGGCATGATCGAACTGTTGCGGCAAACGGGATGGCCCGATTGCCTGGGTGGTATGGCAATCGGGGCCGATCCCATCACGGCCGCCGTCATCACGTGTGCTTGGCAGATCGGTCTCCCGCTGCGCGGTTTCATCGTCCGCAAAGAACCCAAATCTCATGGAACGGGGCAACAGGTCGAAGGCCCGGTTTCTGCCGGGGATCGCGCCGTGATCGTCGAAGATGTCGTCACCAGTGGAGGGAGTTCGCTGGCTGCCATCGACCGCGCGCGGCAAGCCGGATTGCTCGTCGATCGCTGCCTGGCGATTATCGATCGGCAGCAAGGAGGCGCGGAAGCTCTGTCTGCCGCCGGAGTCACGCTGCATTCATTGCTCACTGCCGAGCAATTGGGATTGAATGGCAACTGACTCGATTTCTTGCAAAAACTTGTTTAGTCGCGGCCAGTAGGAAGCGGGGAGCGGAGCCAAATGATTTCCGCCCGGCATCCGCACAAACTCACGTTTTGAAGCCGCCGTTGCCGATTCGTACAAACGTTGGCCCGACCAGATGGGGACGACCTCGTCCCCCTCAAAATGTGAAATGAAACAGGGCATCGCGCAATCGCGAATGCGCTCCGCGGAAGGATAGCGATTTCGCATCAACAGCTTAACCGGTGCCCAGGGATACCGCGCCGCGCCTGGATTCGTAATGGAGTCAAAGGTACGATCGAGGATCAACGCTTTGGCACCGTGTCGCTGGGCCAAAGCCACCGCAATTCCTCCGCCCAGCGAGCGCCAATACAAAATGATTTGGTCTGGCGTCATATCGGTCCGTTCACAAAGCCATGCCAACGCCAAGTTGCCGCTTTCGATACACGTCTCTTCGGATGGCGATCCGTGGCTCTGGCCAAAACCGGGATAATCAAATATCAAAACGTTGGCCTGGAGTCGTTCGCTGAGTTCCCGACCCGTGGTGCGAAATACCCCCGCTACGTCCTCGGCGTTACCGTGACAGTGCAGGATGACACGCTCCGCCGCTGGATGTGTTAGATACCAGCCATGGACTTGCCAACCGTTTTCCATTTCGCACCACATTTCTTCGACATCGCTCGGGAGGGGCGACCATTTCGATGGATCAAACGGAGGAGCCGGATAGACCAAGCTGGTCTCATTAGTGACCAGCACGACGATCAGCAACACGTACAGTCCGACAAATCCAGCTGTGCCGCGGTATGCCCATCGCCTGAGTCGCGATAAAATGCGGCTCCGGGATGTGGTTTGTTGCACCACGGAAGACGCTGTTTCGACCGGCGTTGAACTGTTGTCTATCATCGTTTGAATCGTCGGAATACGATTTTGTCTGGTCCAACTGCTTTGAATCGGCGCCAAACTGGTCCTGGCCAATTCCTTATTATCTTGGCAACTTACAACGAACTGGGCAATCTGCCTTCGTTGGTGGCAAGGTTACGCGAGCTGTTTCCCCACGCATCGATATTGGTAGTCGATGACAACTCACCAGATGGAACTGGTCAATGGTGTTTGGATTACCAGTCACAGGACCCACGGTTTACTGTGGAGATTCGAAAGGGGCAACGCGGGTTGGGATCCGCCACTCGGTGGGGGCTGCAATATGGGATGACTCAGCAATTCGAATGGATGGCGACCATGGATGCGGATTGGAGTCACGATCCGCAGGATTTGTTGCGTATTTTTACAGACGCCACCGGGTCCTCGGACCACGATCGTGGAGTCTGGATTGGTTCGCGTTACGTACCGGGGGCCGAGATCGTTGGCTGGCACCGGTTGCGTCGCTGGGGAAGCCGTTGGATCAACCGGTTTGGCCGACGCCGGCTGGGATTGCCTGTGTACGACATTTCGAGCGCTTTGCGCTTGTACCGCGCCGAGGCGCTGCAAAGTATTGAATGGACTCGCCTCACCGAAAACGGTTACGGATACTTGGAGGAATTGCTTCGCGCATTGCAGGAAGCGAATATACCGTGTCGAGAGTTGCCGATCACTTTCAGCCCGCGCCGCAGCGGCCGTTCCAAGATGCGTTGGCGCGATGTGTGGGGCGTCGTTCGACAAATCCTGCGAGGCCGTCGACGGTAAGTCCCCGGCGCGCCTAACACTTGGTATATTTTAGCGCAGGGTACTCTGTGGCTGATCTAGCCTCATCGGACTTCAAAAAGTACAAGTAGGCTGCACATGACAACAACATTGCGAAGCTGGGTATTGTTTGGGTTGATTTGGGTATGTGTTACGCATGGCCCGGCGATCGGTCAAGAAGCGCCTGTGCGTGAACCGAACGCTGACGGCTTGGCGGTCTCGGAAAAGGCGCGAGACATTCATTTCTCGGGCATGTTGTTCGACGGACATAATGACTTGCCTTGGACCCTGCGCGCGAAAGCAGGCTCGTCGTTCGACAGCGCCGATATCCGGCAACCCCAGCCGCAATTCCATACGGATATTCCTGGCCTCCAAGCCGGTGGCGTTAAGGCCCAGTTCTGGAGTGTCTATGTTCCAGTTTCGACACGCTTGGAGGCCAGTTCGCTGTTGACCACTCTGGAACAAATCGACCTTGTGCACGAAATGTGCCGTCGGTATCCCGACGTGTTTGAAGTCGCCTTGACGGCTGATGACGTCGAACGCATCGTGGCGGAGGGCAAGATCGCATCGCTGATGGGTGTGGAAGGCGGCCATTCGATTGAAAACTCCCTGGAGAACTTACGGCGATTGTTCGACCGCGGTGCTCGGTATATGACGTTGACCCACAGCCGCAATGTCGAGTGGGCCGACTCGGCAACCGATGAGCCCCAACACCAAGGATTGACGGAATTCGGTCGTGAAGTGGTTCGCGAAATGAACCGCCTGGGAATGCTGGTGGACCTGTCCCATGTCTCTCCGAAAACCATGCACGACACCTTGGATGAAACGAAAGCTCCCGTGATT
>DAOLCX010000423.1:0-3607 GCA_035327685.1 Pirellulaceae bacterium
GGCCGCGATCGACGCTCAAGCAGAACTTGCCCAGCGCCGCATGTTCGGCGTAAATCGTATCGGCGTCCGTCTGCACGAGATGAGGCCGCGGGGTATAACCGTCTCCCGTCTGGCCCCAGGACCACGTGTTGCGGAACCACAGTGTGGGCAGCACATGCAGCCGAGCTTCCTCTGGACCTCGATTGGAAATCGTCAATTTGATGAGGATGTCCTGCGGAGATTCCTTGGCGTTTTCGATTTCAACGTCGAAATATCGCCCATCGTCAAATATGCCCGTATTGATCAATTCATACTCAGGATCGTGCAAACCGCGAGCGCGATTGGTTTCCATCAGGTCCGTGTATGGAAAAGCTCGCTGTGGGTACTTGTACAAAGCCCGCATGTAGGAATGAGTGGGCGTGGAGTCGAGGTAGTAGTAGCATTCCTTAACGTCTTCACCGTGGTTGCCTTCGCCATTGGTCAACCCGTATAGCCGTTCCTTGAGGATCGGGTCGCGTTCGTTCCACAGCGCTACCGCGAAGCACAGTCGGCATTGCCGATCCGTGATCCCCAGCAAGCCATCCTCGCCCCAGCGATAGGCTCGGCTGCGAGATTGATCGTGGGAGAAATAGGTCCAGCAGTCTCCGCTGTGAGAATAGTCTTCGCGCACTGTTCCCCATTGTCGCTCGGAGAGGTAAGGCCCCCAGCGCTTCCAGTTCTCATGCCGCCGCACATCGGCGTCCAACCGGATTTGTTCTGGATTGTGAGATTTGTCCTTCGGGTTGCGCTGCATCATGATTGAAACTCCGCCTAATTTATTGAGATCGTGCCCATCGCCAAAGTAGTTCCATTGTCCTCAATCGATCCTGCCCCTGATATCAGACGCACTTCAAGAACGATCGAGAACCATCGCACCCCTCTCCTCATCCGGCCGCGGTGCGTGTACTACCGGAAGGTCACATGCGTCCCCATTGATGACTCCAGGGGGCCTGGATGTGGAAAACGTCGGCGCCAAACTCGTTTGAAACTGAACGATATCTTTCGAGAAAAACAGGTCGAGCGTCCAGTCGATGGCAGCGCGGACCTTCTTTTCGAATCGCGGCAATTTCAGCAGGTAAATCGTCCGCCACAGCCACCAGGCAAAAAAGCCTGAGAAGTTGATACCCATGATGTTGGCCACACCGGTCCGCCGACCGAGGGACGCCAATTGCCCCAGCGAGCGAAATCGAAATGGCTTGGCCGTCTTGCCGTCGATGGCGGCGACCACATTACGGGCACAGACCTTGCCCTGCCGGATGGCGTGTTGCGCCGTCGGCGGATGGTACTCCCCGGTGCTCGGATCGGGTACCAACGCACAATCGCCCACGGCCCACACATTATCCCAGCCATTGGCCTGAAGTGATTCGGTCACACAGACGCGGCCTCGCTCCATCGAACAAGGGAGCGTGTGGACCAAAGGGTTCGGCGCCGTTCCCGCGGTCCACACCAACGTGTGGCTCTCGATCGCCGAACCGTCCGACAGGTGCACCAATCCATCTTCGTACGCAGTGACCCGCACGCCGGTCAGGATCTCGACGCCGCGCTGGGTCAACTTTCGCGCTGCGTAATCACCCAGCTTGGCGCCGAGCTCGGGAAGAATGGTCTTGCCAGAGTGGACTATCACCACACGCAATTGGTCAGCCGTCAAGTTGTTGTAGTGTGGCAGCGCCGCGTGAGCAAAGTCGTGAAGTGCGGCCGCCGTCTCAACCCCAGCGAACCCACCTCCCGCAACCACCACCGTCAACAGCCGCCGCCGCAACGGAGCACAGCACTCGAAGTCGGCCTCCTCCAAGTTCGCGATGACTCGATTGCGCAAGCGAATCGCGTCCCCCAACGACTTCATGGTCAAGGCGTTTTCGGCTAACCCGGGCAATGAAAAGAAGTTCGTCGTCGAACCCAAACCAAGGATCACATGGTCGAACTCGATCTCGTGAGGATGTTGATCGTCGCCATGCCAGAGCCGGACCGTCTGCCGTTCGAGATCAACCGCCTCGCACATGCCCGTGAAGAGCGTGACGCGCTTGAGCAGTTTTCGCAGCGGACTGACGATCGTCGTCAAGTCGAGGTCGCTGGCAGCCACTTCATGCAACATCGGCGTGAACAGGAAGAAGTTCTCCCGGTTGACCAGAATCACTTCCAAATCCTTGCGCCTCTTCAGGATACGGTCGAGTTCGACGGCTGCATACAGACCGCCGAACCCACCACCCAAAATCACGATCCGTTTCATGTTTCATCGCCGATGCTATTCGACAGGATTCGTGCCACAAGCCTTATTTCAATTCAGCGGTGCGGTGCCAAAGTTGACGTTGAACCGATTGCACCAAATCGTGACGGCTCGGTACTTGCTCAAGTCCAGACCGGCCGGAACGTCGTAGTTCTGATCTCCAATGTTGCCTTTGAGTTTGCCTAACTCGACATAGCCGGCCTGAGAGACGGACTCGCTGTCCATCGCATCCTTGGCCGCGACAAGCAGCACTCGCACGTCCGGGCCATTTGAGGTCTCGAAATTGGTCAAACGCAAGACTCGGCCGCCATCCTGAAGCTGATGAACTGCGGCCAACCCCTTCGTCTCGTGGGCCACCGATTTGAATTCCCCGGAAGCCAGTACGCGATTCGCGGTGGCACGCATTCCGTTTTTTGATTCCGGAAACGACTCGTTGACATGCTGGTTGATAAACAGCAGTTCCGGACGGAACACTGCCCAACCCACAAACAGGAAAGCACCTAGTGCTACCAACAGGATGTAACTACGTTTCATACTCGCTTCTCCAGACGCTAAAGACACCACTTGACCGGTTTACAGAGTTAGAGCTTCATGGGCTCATGAACATTCAGATGCTTGTGCGAAACAAACGTTACTGAACGTGTTTGTATGTTTTCCGATCAATCCGCGATCCGAATGACATCCTTGATGCTTCCCTGGCCATCGAGGAGTTTGGCCGGTGCCTCTTGGATGGAGACGTGAGACGTAAACAGGTCGCGAACGGCTTGCGGCCACCGAGATGTGAATTCGCGCAGATCGCGAATGGCGGCTTCAAAGGCATCCCGCCCCGCATTCACCGTGCCGAACATGATCTGGTTCTTCAGCACCATGTCGCGCATCAACTGGTCGGTATCGATTTCGATGGGTGCCATCCGGCCAGGAACGCCCGTGAAGACAAACACTCCATTGGTTCCCAGGCGCGATAGTACTTGAAACGCTAACTTGGACGCTCCGACTGCTTCATATACCAGATCGATATTGCCAACCATTTCAGCCAGTTGATTGACGTCGGTCTCCTCCGCGGAGACATACGTCGCTCCGATCATATTGACGATCTGTGTCTTGCGGCTTGGTCCCCGTTCGCGCGAATAGACCCACACTTGGAAACCGGCCAGACGCAGCGCCATCGCGCCTAATAGCCCGACGGGGCCGGCACCCAGCACGACCGCGCGATGGCATTGATGAGTGATCCCCAGTCTTTGAGATTGCACGGGGCAAGTCCACGGTAGTCGATTCTGGACGTCGTGAAGTTGGATCAGAGCTTTTTCTGCGATCGTCAGCGGTTCGACGAGCACCGCCACTTCGCGCAGGTCGGCTGGAACGGGG
>DAOLCX010000424.1:0-3602 GCA_035327685.1 Pirellulaceae bacterium
GGCGGACGACCGAGCCTTCCGCATCGCGGATCGTCAACCAGCGCTGGGGGGGCGACTCGCGGTCTTCGGCTTTCAGATCATCCCAACTGGGATAAGGCACGTCTTTGCCGGCCGCGTTCAATTCTCGGTCCTTCTTTTGACGCAGCGATTTCTTGGACTCAATCGAGTCCTTGACGTGGTAGGTAAAGGTCACGCCGAAGTCGGGATTGGGGGCGATGTAGAAATTGGCCCCTTGGAACGCGCGGCCGGCCAAGGCCAGCGGCGCTACAGGTTGGTACATCTGTCCGGTCTTGATATCGAAGAATCGGTTCGTCTCCAACAGTTCGTGGTTTACGTATCGCAGCGGCAAATAGTCGTCGAGAATATAAATGCCACGGCCGAACGAGCCGAGAACCAAATCGTCGGCTTCGCGTTGAATCTCGATATCGCGGATGGCGATCGTGGGCAAGCCGGACTTGAGCTGAATCCACTTCTCGCCGCCATCGACGGTGGCGAAGCAACCGAACTCCGTTCCGCAGAACAGTAGTTGCGGGTTGACATGATCTTGCTTGATCGCATAGACGCTGCCGCGCTCGGGCAAGTTGCCGCAGATGACAGACCAGGAATTCCCCCGGTCGATCGATTTGACGATATAGGGCCGGAAGTCACCGCGCTTGTGATTGTTGACGGCGACATAGACTGTATTGGGATCGTGCACATCGGCCTCGATATCGTTGATGTAGCCGAACTCGGGGACATCGAGCGTACCGAACTTGCCGACCGCGCGCCAATTCGCGCCGCCGTCTTCGCTGATCTGAACGAAACCGTCGTCGGTTCCGACATACAGCAGGCCTTCAACCAAGGGTGACTCGCTGACCGAGACGATGTTGCCGTAGAGCGAAGTCGATGCGTTCTTGGCCACCGCATCGACGCCCCAGACGCGCCCCATGACTTTGAGTGTGTTGCGGTCGATCTGGCGGGTCAAGTCGCCGCTGACGGCGGTCCAGTGATCGCCCCGGTCGTCGCTGCGGAAGAGAATCTGTGCGCCGAAATAAATGCGATTGCTGTTGTGCGGCGAGATCAGAAGCGCTGCATCCCAGTTCCAGCGCAGCGGCGGGCCGTCCGGTTCTTCTTGCGGTTTGATATCGACGCGCTCGCCCGACTTGCGATCGTAGCGGACCAGTCCGCCGTACTGCCACTGCGAGTAGATCGTATCCGGGTCGTTCGGATCGACTGCCGGATCGAAGCCATCTCCAAAGACGGTCACGAACCAATCGCTGTTGCGGATGCCGTGCGAGTTATTCGTGCGCGACGGTCCGCCTTGAGTCGCATTATCTTGCGTGCCGCCATAGACATAATAGAACGGTTTTTCGTAGGAGACGTCGATTTTGTAAAACTGCGTGATCGGCAGATTGGCTTTGAAGTCATAAGTCTGCCCGCGATCCCACGTTTCATAGACACCGCCATCGCAGCCGATAATCAGATGGTTTTCGTCCAGCGGATCGATCCACATGGCGTGGTTATCGACGTGCTTATCGGCCTCGCCGAGCTGTTGAAAGTTTCGCCCGCCGTCTTCGCTGACCATCATATAAGTATCGAGCGAATAAATGCGGTCGAACTTGTGCGGGCAAGCGACAATCTCCTGGTAGTACTGGGGGCTATCGGAAACGTAGCCACTCATTCGCTCCCAAGACTCACCCCGGTTGGCGCTGCGATAGAAACCGCTCTGCCCGTCCGCCGCTTCGACCAGCGCGTAGATCACTTCGGGATTCTGCGGGCTGATCGCCATTCCGATCCGGCCCAGGTCGCCACCGGGCAAGCCGCGATTGATTTTTCGCCAAGTTTTCCCGCCGTCCGTCGACTTATGGATCGCCGACTCGGGACCGCCGTCGATCAAGACCCACGTGTGCCGCCTCCGCTGGTAAGCCGTCGCATACATGATATCGGGATTCATTGGATCGAGATGGACTTCGTTCACGCCGGTCCGCGGGCTGATGTCGAGAATCTTGCTCCAGGTCTTGCCGCCGTCGCGCGTTTCGTACAGTCCCCGGTCGCCGCCGTCGTTCCAGAGGGGGCCTTGAGCCGCCACTAGAACGCGGTTCGAGTCGTCGGGGTGGATGACGATCTTGCCGATGTGTTGGCTGTCGTGGAGTCCAACGAGCGTGAATGACTGCCCGCCGTCGATCGACTTGTAAAGCCCGTCGCCGTAGCCGACACTGCGCTGCGAGTTATTCTCGCCGGTCCCGACCCAGACCGTAAACCGATCGCGCGGATCGATCGCGAGGCAACCGATCGAGTATGAACCGTAGTTGTCGAAGATCGGCGACCAGGTCACGCCAGCGTTTGTTGTTTTCCAAACGTTGCCTGAAGAAGCCGCGACGTACCAGGTTGAGCGCTGAAGCGGATCGATCGCAATATCGCCGATGCGGCCCGACATCAAGGCCGGTCCAACGCTGCGGAACTTTAACGGCGCAACCAGACTAGAGTTGACGCCCGGCGTCTCGTCATTCGGCTGATCGGAGTCTTGAGCAGTGCTCCACGTTGGGACCAGTAGCAGAAGTAAGCAAATAGGACCGCAGAAAATACGTCGAGCGTTGGCGTTCATGATGCATCTCAGGGTGATAACAAAACGATGTTTCATTGCTACTCTAACTCATTGCGTGAGAATTGCAAGTTTTGCTGGACGGGCCGCCATACGATTCAGGCGGCCACGATGGGTTGGGTGCCCCGCGGCATTTAGCCGATCAGGTTGGTCGCGTGCGTCGGAACCTCGATCTCCTACACTGTCAACGATGGCGCCAGCGGCAGCGATGGCACTGGGAATTGGTCGCCGATGGCTTTTTGTTCAATCTGAATCTGAATCCGGCGCTATGGTCAACAGTTCGAAGCGATTACAACGAAGCAATGCGGAGTTCGGCCTCCTAACGGCTGTTTCGCTGGGCATCGCGCCGGAAACCGGAGCGACCCACCAACTACAAGCTGCTGGTCAGATGCTGCGCGATTCGGTGTTTGTCCAGCATCAAACTTCAAACCACGGATTGCGCATGATGCGGAACACAACAGCGGATTGGCCATTGTGGAACGAGCTCGAATTGGGATTGCATGAAATGGCAATCGTACGCACTTATTGAGACATGTCAGTTTAACGGAGTTGCGGTCGCCAGCCGCGAAATCGCCACTAAGGATCGGGTTGTTTTAGGATTTCTACCCTTCTCAACACAAATGGCAACTTGGCGTTTTCGATTGAGATGTGATCCGATTTCATGGCGGGTGGCGCGGTAGTTGCCATTGCGACTTTGGGCCCTTAAACTATGCCCTTCATCCTAACATTACATTTTGACGGTTCACACAGCATCAAGGACCAAACATGAAACGCATTGTTCGCTCGAAGCCTCGTCGCGCCATTCGACTCCGCCCTGATTGCAGGAAGGCGAACTCCTACGACCGGCTTGAGCCGCGGCAGCTTCTTGCCGGACTCCCCACGCTGATTGACATACGTCCTGGCGCGGGCTCATCCAATCCGCTGTCGATCACCAACGTCAATAACACGGTGTTCTTCATTGCCAACAATGGAACCCACGGAAACGAGTTATGGAAGAGCGACGGAACACCGGCGGGGACCG
>DAOLCX010000425.1:0-3602 GCA_035327685.1 Pirellulaceae bacterium
GATTTGAGCGCCAAGCCTCCGTGGCGGCTACCTGTAAATCCCACGGCACCCACGCGGCGATCGGCGACTAGCCGCAATCCGTCTTCTCGTTCAAGATGATAAATAAGCTGTATAGTTCCCGGCGGCAGGCGGGTAGCTGAAGCAGCCTGCGCCGCTAATTCCGCCATCAAGCGCGTTGTACTCGGGTGAAGTGGATGCGCTTTAGCAATCACTGGATTGCCTGCTGCGATCGCGGCCGCAAAATCACCACCAGCGATGGCATTGAAGGCCAACGGAAAATTGTTGGGGCCAAACACGACCACAGGTCCAAGCCCTCGATACATGGAACGCAGATGATACTGCGTGTCGATCGTCGCCATACGCCATGAGCCGTCCAAGAGTGCCGCCGACGCCTGGCGGAGTTGGCTCATGGTCCGCAGCAACTCAACGTCCTTCAATCGAGGCGACACGGCCAGCCCCGTTTCGAGAGCAGCGGTTTGGCAAATAGCGTCGGCGTCCGAGTTCAACAGCGCGGCATACGAAGTCAGGAATTCCGCCAACTGCTCTGCCGGAATTTCTTGTAACTCAGTGAACGCTTGCTGCGCGGTATCGAGAATTTGCTCGCAGTCCTGCCATACACTTACGGGGTACCAATCCGGCAGCGGTTCGCTGGTGGCAGGGTTAGTTGCGTGAAACGTGGCAGTTCCCGCTGACTCAACCCAGCGGTCCCCAATCAATATCGGATGCTGATGGTTCAATGTTCGTTTCTCCTTGGGCAACGTGTTCAATGTACTTTCGTCACCGTTCTCGGGTTTAGGGGGGGTCGCAGTCTTTTTCAGGTCAGTGAACCGTATTGACATCGTTGTCACGAAGGACCTGAGCAGGACTTTCGCCCCATTGGCCGGAATGCCGGCCCGGCAATACATCTTACCTAATCGCAATAACGCCTACCGCATGTGCATACACACCGATTTTCTGGGCTGTTTTTGTGCACTGTCAGGCCACCCGCGCAGTAGTGGGTGTCATAATTGTCGCGCGGCGACGTATTGACATTATTTCGGGAGGGCGTGGCTTTTGCAGAGTCAACTCCTCCGCAGGGAATGATGCTCGTGCAAGCGGAACGTCGCCTGTTGAAGAGAACTAATCTCGACGTGGGAGACTCAGACGATGAGGAACATCAAACAAGTCCTATTGGGGGCTTCTTTGTTGACCGCTGCTTTTTTCGTAGGAACCTATTACTCCGGTGAAGCGTTAAAGCAAGGCTCCACGTTCTCGGCCGAGACTTTGCCGCATGATGATCTGGTTTGGAACTCGGCCCCATTGGAAACGCCTTCGTCTGGGAGCGACCTCCCAAACTTGAATCGCGACGCTGAAAGTTGGGGCGTCCCTCCGCCACGCCGACAGAGCTTGGGCGAAACCAACCGGTTGCCTCATTCCCAGGATGAAGTACTACCTTCGTTTCTGCGCGCGCCCGGTCTGGCACCGCTGGCTGACTCTCGATCGGAAGAGAATTCGCTTCGGACCGGTTTGGAAGACGCTCGATTCGGGCCGGCGTTCGATTCCGCGACCAGTCCAAACTTTTATCCACCTCAGGGTATGGCACAAAGGCATGACTTCGGATCAAGGGACGACCACCCAGCGGTTCCAGCACTTCGAGGGAGCTTTGGTGTCCACCGTCCGAGCGCCGACCTTTCCCCACTGGCCAGCCGGTCGCGGCAACAGGTACAATGGGTCGTGGACTCGTTTCAAATTCACGTAGTGCGACCCGGCGAGTCTTTGCCGACAATTGCCCAACAGTATTTTGGGTCACCGGATTACTATTTGGATATCTATTTGGCGAACCAGGAAGTGTTGGCCAGTCCGGCGGAGTTAACAGTCGGCGTGTCGCTCAAGATTCCTGTTTACCAGACGCGACGCTAAGAGACCTCCGTGGGCATGAGTGAAACTTCCCGCAAGATCACGGTTCCGCAACTGCGCAAAATGAAGCAGGCCGGCCAACCGATCGCGATGCTCACCGCGTACGATTATGCGTTTGCCAAGCTGCTCGATGAAGCAGGCATCGACGTGTTATTGGTGGGTGACAGCCTGGCAATGGTGGTACAAGGCCACGGAACGACGTTGCCGGTGACTTTGGATGAAATGATCTACCACGGGGAAATGGTTGCCCGCGCCGCGAAACGAGCGTTGGTGGTGGTCGATATGCCGTTCCCGGAGAACCATCTGGGAAAACACCAGGCAGTAGCCAGCGCCGGGCGAATCTTGAAAGAGACCAGGGCCCAGGCAGTAAAGCTGGAAGGCGGCGCCGATCAGGCAGAGGTGATTGCGGCTCTGGTGGCAGCCGGCATCCCAGTGATGGCTCATGTAGGGCTGAGGCCTCAGAGCGTGCATGTGATGGGAGGATACCGAGTTCAGCGGGACATAGAAATCTTGATGCGGGACGCGAGCATGGCCGAACAGGCCGGCGCGTTTGCGGTCGTCTTGGAGTGTATCCCCCGCGACGTCGCCCGAACGATTACCGGTGAACTGCAGATTCCCACTATCGGTATTGGTGCTGGACCTGATTGTGATGGCCAAGTCCTGGTTGTTCACGATCTACTGGGGATCACCAGTGGCTATGTCCCCAGTTTTGTCCAACAGTATGCGCAATTGGGCGAGTCTATTCGCCAGGCAGCCTCCACTTGGCGTCGCGACGTGCAGTCAAAATCCTTTCCATCAACCGATCACAGCTTTCAGTAGCGTCCCAACTCGCCAATTGTCCAAGATTGTCGTACAATGCGGTCATTCGACAGCCGTGACCCACAGCCTGTATCGAAACAATCAGGGAACGAAAACGTATTTTAGGCTGACAATCGGTTGTGACCAAAACTTCTCCCAGTCCCATCCACATCGTCAGCAATTTGACGGCGTTGGCCAGCTTGGTCGTCTTGTCCCTACCACTCATCATGTGGGGTGCCGCAGGTGCCCTGACAAGGTTTTCCAATGATGTGCGGCAATGGCTTCCCCAGGGGTTCGAAGAAGCGCGGCAGTATCGGTGGTTTGCTGACCACTTTGGTGCGGACGAAATGGTGGTCGTCAGTTGGCAGGGTTGTACGCTGCGCGACCTGCGTGTGGAGCAAGCGGCAGAGGCTTTGCGACAACGACGTCTGCCTGGTGGCGAGCCCGAGTATGCGCGCGTGGTTACTGGGCCCGGAATGTTGCAACAAATTGTGGCTCTGGGCGTAAAACCCGAAGCCGCGTTGGAACGCTGTCGGGGAATTTTTGTGGGTGCGGATGGCCAGCAAACGTGCATCTTAGCCTTCCCCACGGGTGAATCGGCAACGAACCGTACGAAACTGGTAACCGGCCTGAAAGAAAGTGTCAGTGAATCCACGGGCTTGAGTCAGGATGAACTCTACCTGGGCGGCCCAACCATCGACGGCGCTGCGATTGATAGCGAAAGCAAACGGTCGCTTCAACAGTATCTGGGTTGGACAGTCGTCGTGGTAATGGTTTTGACCTGGTATCGGATTCGGCATGGCGCTGCTGCTCTGACGTTGCTGGCGTTTGCGGCATACAACGGCCTCTTGAGTATGGCGTTGGTCTATTGGACCGGTGCGTTCATGAATCTGACCATGATTATGCTT
>DAOLCX010000426.1:0-3598 GCA_035327685.1 Pirellulaceae bacterium
AACTTGCAGCCCCTGGTATCGCGAGGGGTCGATGATTGTTGACGAGGGGGGTTCTGAACCCGCGGCATTTGCGTTGTTGCGTGCCGAGATTGAGGCGCAATTGCAACGATACATGACACTCGATGCCGGATGTCCTGCTCGGTTGGCCGAAGCCATGCGCTACTCGTTACTGTCTGGTGGAAAACGGTTGCGCCCGAGCCTGGTATTGATGGCTGCGGAGGCCGCAGGCGGCGCGCGGCAAACTGCGATGCCGGCGGCGTGCGCTGTCGAAATGATCCACACCTATTCGCTCGTTCATGACGACTTGCCGGCCATGGATGACGACATGTTGCGCCGAGGCCGGCCCACATGCCATGTGCAGTTTGATGAGGCCACCGCCATTTTGGTGGGCGATGCTTTAATTCCGTTAGCTTTTGAAATCATCTGCCGCGACATCAAGGATCCGCAAATCGCCATTCAGTGTTGTGCGGCGCTGGCCGAGGCAGCCGGGGCCGGAAATCTGGTGGGTGGCCAGGTAGATGACTTGTATTGGGAACCGGGAACTGGCGACGACGGTGCGTTGCTGGAATCGATACATTTGCGAAAAACAGCCGCGTTGCTGGCGGTTAGTCTGCGATTAGGGGGACTGACGGCCGGCGCGAACCAGGACGCGTTGGCGGCACTCGAACAATCCGGCAAGTATTTGGGGTTGGCATTTCAAATCGCCGACGATCTGCTGGATATTGGTGGAGATCCGATCAAAATGGGCAAAGCTGCGCGCAAGGACCAACAGCGCGGCAAGTTGACATACCCTGGATTGTGGGGAGTTGCAGAAAGTCGGCAACGGCTGACCGAATTGACGAACGCTGCCATCGATTGTTGGGCGATGTTCGGCGAAAAGGCTCGGCCTCTTATGGATTTGGCAGATTACTTAACACGACGCTCACATTAACATGAAGACACCTACGATTTTACCGACGATAGCGTCACCTCTCGACTTGCACGGCATGTCGATTCAACAGTTGCAGCAACTGGCCGCGGAGATTCGCGACACGCTGTGCAGCTTGATGAGTCACCGGGCAGCGCATTTTGCCTCGAATCTGGGAGTCGTGGAACTCTGTCTGGCGTTGCACGCCTCGTTCGACTTTCGCCGCGATCGACTGATCTGGGATACAGGGCATCAAATCTATCCGCACAAACTGGTGACTGGGCGGTATCCACAGTTTTCCACGATCCGTACCAAAGGCGGGTTGATGGGGTTTCCCAACCCGAAAGAAAGCCCTTATGACTTGTTCATGACCGGCCACGCAGGGGCCAGTGTGGCTACGGCCATTGGATTGCGAAGCGGTGATGACTTGTTGGGACGATCCGACAACCGGTGCGTGGCTGTGTTGGGCGATGGAGCCATGCCATCGGGCGTTGTCATGGAGGCGTTTAACAACGCCTCGTCGATGAAGAGTAATTTGCTTGTGATTCTGAATGACAATGAAATGTCGATTTGCCCGCGCGTCGGTGGGCTGGCGCGGTATCTCGATCGATTGCGGTCGAACCCGTTCTATACGGGGTTGAAAGCCGAGATCGTATCGCTGCTCAACAAGGTTCCGGTATTTGGCGACCCAGCTGAACGCCTGTTGATCCAAATCAAAGAAGGAGTCAAAGCTGGCTTGCATGGCGGGATGATGTTTGAAGAGCTCGGGTTCAAGTACTTCGGACCGATTGATGGGCACAATATTCAGCTACTCAAAAAATACCTGAAAATGGTGGCCGACATCCGCGGGCCAGTACTGTTGCATGTCATTACGCGCAAGGGGCACGGATTCGACCCGGCTGCAGCGGATCCCGTCTTTTACCACACACCGCCGTTGTTTGAGCGTCAAGAAGGAGCCGTGGTGATTACCAAAAAGTCTTCGGCGAAGACCTACACGACGGTGGCGCGCGATGCGATTGGAAACGCAATGCGGCGAGACCCACAGGTGACTGTGATTACGGCTGCGATGTGCCAAGGGAATCAACTGGAACCTGTGCGAGCGGAGTTTCCCGCACGGTTTTTTGACGTAGGGATCTGCGAGGCGCACGCAGTGGCGTTTGCCGCCGGTCAAGCCAAAGTTGGAGTTCGACCGATTGTCGATATTTACAGCACGTTCTTGCAGCGAGCCTACGATCACATCTTCCAGGAGGTTTGTCTGCAAAACCTGCCCGTGGTGTTCATGATGGATCGCGCTGGTTTGACGGGACCCGATGGGCCCACGCACCATGGCACGTTCGATGTTGGCTACCTGCGAATCCTTCCTAACATGGTCGCGATGGCACCAGGTGACGCGCGCGATTTGACCATGATGCTCGATTTCGCGTTGGCCCATGACAGCCCCTGTGCGATTCGTTACCCCAAGGACAATGCGGTGGAGGTCCCACGGATCGAACAACCGATCGAATTGGGCAAGTCTGAAACGCTTGGCTGGGGGCGCGATGGTGTCATTTTGTGTTACGGGACCATGCTCAGTGAATGTATTCGCGCCGCTGATTTGTTGCGCGAGCGAGAAGTCGATATCGGCATTGTCAATATGCGGTTTGCCAAGCCGTTGGATCGCGATGTGATCCGCCGCGCATTGCTTGAGGCCCCCTTTGTCTTGACGATTGAAGAAGGGGCGTTGATGGGCGGGTTCGGTAGCGCTGTTCTGGAGGCCGCGAGCGAGATGGGGCTTGACACACGCCGTGTGCGGAGGCTGGGCATACTCGACTTGTTCGTCGAACACGGTGAACGCGGCGAGTTGTTAACCGATCTAGGTCTGGATGCCCAAGGCATCGCGGCGACTGCAATGGAATGCATGAACCCGGCGGAACGTGGGGTTGAACTCCCTGGAGTGCAATCTGCCTGACAACCGGATGGCCATATCGACCATGTTGAAACCTGGAAATGCGGTCAACGATCTGTCGGTTATCTTGTTGGGATTCGACGAAGTACGCCCCATTTTCCAGCCGTTAGTCGAACAGTTGCGAGAGCAGATCGCCAGCAACACACGCGTTGTCCTGGAGGACTTTACTGGAGCAGCGGACCTCTCCGACCTGTCAGCTGATCTGGCGATTGTGCTTGGCGGGGACGGTTCAATTCTGCGGGCGGCCCAGCGACTATATCCGTTCGACCTCCCGGTGCTGGGAGTGAATCTGGGTAAACTGGGGTTCTTGGCTGACGTGCAACCGCAAGATATCGAGCTGGCGATTGGACACTTGAAGCAAGGTGCGTTTCAGTTAATCGATC
Organism: Pirellulaceae bacterium; assembly: GCA_035327685.1. GTDB lineage: Bacteria > Planctomycetota > Planctomycetia > Pirellulales > Pirellulaceae > BJ22. The sequence continues at coordinate 3,236 of DAOLCX010000426.1, forward strand.
ACATTCTGTTGGCCTGGGAACTTAGCCAGGATGGTGTGGTTCTCCACAGCGGCATCGGAGTCAACGAGTTGGCCGTCTTGAGTGGGCCCCCGTTTCGCATTCAGGAAATTGACCTTTACGTGGATGGCCATTTGGCGGCATCATATTGCGGTGATGGCCTGCTGATCAGTACACCCATTGGCTCGACCGCCCACAATTTGTCGGCGGGGGGACCGATTGTGCGCAAAGACCTGCCGGTGTTTGTGCTGTCAGCGATCAGTCCGCACACATTGACAGTTCGTCCGGTGGTCGATCTGGCTGAACGCCAATATGAGTTGCGTGTGCGGCAGCCCAATCCATCGACCAGTGTCGTCGTGGATGGGC
>DAOLCX010000427.1:0-3589 GCA_035327685.1 Pirellulaceae bacterium
GATGCAGGCCGCGTCGGACGCCCGTCGCAGCGGGATGGTGACGGTGATCGGCTTGCCTTTTGAACAGGTTGAGACCTTGTGTGACGAGTGCCGTCAACCGGATGAGATTTTGATCGTTGCCAACCGGTTGCATACGGTAGTGAATGCGGTTTCCGGCGATTTGGCCGCGTGTGAACGGTTGGCGGTTCGCGCCCCGGAGGTTGGAGCCAGTGGCGTCAATCGGTTGGCAGTGGCCGGGGCTTTCCATACTTCCATCATGGAGTCAGCAGTTCCCAAGTTGGCGGCGGTACTGGAATCGGTGTCGATGCAGCGGTTGCAGTTCCCTGTGTATTCCAATGTGGACGGCCACGCGCATACCGAGCCGGAAGATTATCGTCCTCTACTCGTCAAACAGGTCTGTTCGCCGGTATTGTGGGAGTCGAGTTTGAAACAGATGCTCGCCGATGGTTTGGATGAGTTTTGGGAAGTCGGCCCCAAAGGCGGGCTGCAGTCGTTACTCAAGAAGTTGTCGCGCAAGACAGCTTGTTTTGGCTTGACGGGAGAATAAGGCATGAGTTTGGAATCGTTGCGAGTCGATTTGTCTGGGCAAGTTGCCATTGTGACGGGGGCTTCTCAAGGTTTGGGAAAGGGGATGGCGCTGGCGTTGGGGCGCAGCGGTTGCCATGTCTTTTGCGTGGCGCGAAACGTGGAGAAATTGGCGCAAACTGTGGCAGAGATTCAGCAACAAGGCGGCCAGGCGACGGCGCTGGCCTGTGATGTCAACCGTCGCGAGAGTGTCGATCAGGTGGTGGAGACGGTGGTCGAACAAACCAAGCGTTTGGACATTCTGGTCAACAACGCCGGGATCACGCGGGATACGTTGTTGCCGGCCATGTCTGATGAGCAGTGGGATGATGTGATCAACACGAATTTGCGCGGCGCGTTTCTGTTTTGTCGGGCCGCCAGTCGCCCGATGATGCGAGCCCGCTATGGACGGATCATTAATATCACCAGCGTGTCTGGGTTGATTGGCAACCCGGGCCAGACGAACTATTCGGCGTCCAAGGCCGGCATGATTGGTTTGACTCGCAGTTTGAGCAAGGAGTTGGCCAAGCGGAAGGTGACTGTAAACGCTGTGGCTCCCGGTTTTATCGAAAGCGATATGACCCAGGCATTGGGGGATACCATCTTGGGGGAGGTCACCAAGCGAATCCCAGCCGCCCGAATCGGGACGGCCGAGGATGTCGCCGCCGCTGTTCTGTTTTTGGCCAGCCCGGCCGCCAGTTACATCACGGGTCAGGTCGTGACGGTCGATGGCGGAATGACTGGCTGAACGGAATATCTTGACCAACCGGCCTTCTTCGGGGTCCCGAAGGCCGGTTTTCGAGGCCCTTGAGCCCTTGACCCTGTTTCGGGAAACTGACTATCTTGAATCGGTCAAAAATAAAGTGAAATCGTCTGTCGGCTTGAGCCGGTTTGACTTGACGCGGCCTCGGTGGACAGTTCTAACTGGCTGAGTACTAACAAAAGGATAAAAAGGTATGGCATCGATTGAAGACAAGGTCATGGATATCGTGGCCGAACAACTGGGTGTTGACCGCGAAAAGATTTCCATGCAGTCAAACTTCGTGAATGATCTTGGGGCCGATTCACTGGATAATGTCGAATTGGTCATGGAACTCGAAGAAGAGTTCGACATTAACATCCCCGACGAGGCAGCCGAAAAGATTCAAACGGTGGGCCAGGCTGTCGATTACATCAAGAACTCGACCAACGGCAATTGACCTCACTCCGGTCTTGAGTATCCGCACACTTGAAAGGCTGTAGCGCGCGCAGAGTAAGTCATGGGGCGTCGAGTAGTTGTCACGGGAATGGGCGTCGTAACACCCTTGGGGTGCGATGTTGACCAGTGCTGGCAGCGCGTGACTGCGGGGGAGAGCGGCATTCGGCCGCTGACGCTGTTAGATGTCTCTGATTTGCGAGTCAACTTTGGCGGAGAGGTCCAAAACTGGGATCCTCAGGGTTATATCGACGCCAAAGAACTCAACCGCATTGATCGCTTCTCGCAATTTGCCGTCGTGGCCGGCATCGACGCCGTGCGGCATTCGAAAATCGATTTTTCAGGGGACACCAGCCGGATGGGTGTTGTACTGGGATCCGGCATAGGTGGTCTGATCACTATTGAAGAGCAAGTAGTTCGGTTGAATGCAAAAGGACCGAACCGCGTCTCAGCTCTGACGATCCCCAAATTGATGCTTAACGCTGGAGGGGGAAACCTGGCCATCCATTTTGGACTGCGCGGGCCCAACTATTCGATCGCGACGGCTTGTGCCAGCGCTTCCAATGCCATGGGGAATTCACTCGACCATATTCGTTCAGGAATGTGCGATGTGGTGATCACAGGTGGAGCCGAAGCGGCGATTACGCGGATTGGTTTGAGCGCATTCCAGAACATGCGCGCTCTTTCGACCCAATCGGAAGAGCCCGCCAAGGCCAGTCGGCCGTTTGATGCTAACCGCGATGGCTTTGTATTCGCCGAGGGGGCGGGTGTGCTGGTTTTTGAGGAGTTGGAATTTGCCAGGCAGCGAGGGGCCACCATATTGGCCGAAGTTTTGGGCTTTGGAACGACCTGCGATGCGGGGCATATTACGCAGCCCGACGAACACGGAGCGGGTGCAGCCGCCGCCATGACCGCGGCCTTGGAGAATGCGGGCCTTCCGCCTGACGCCGTGGACTATATCAATGCTCATGGCACGAGTACGCCCCTGGGCGACGTCGCCGAAACCAAGGCCATTAAGTCAGTTTTCGGCGATCACGCCTATCGTCTTAGTATCAGCAGTACCAAAAGCCAACTGGGGCATTCTTTGGGGGCCAGTGGTGGAATTGAGCTGATTTTGACGATCAAAGCCATTTTGAACGGTTTGGTACCACCGACCATTAACCTGGAAAATCCCGATCCTGAATGTGATTTGGATTACACGCCTAATCAGGCGCGCCGTCGCGATGTGCGAATTGCGATGAGCAATAGTTTCGGTTTTGGGGGTCACAACGCTTCCCTGATTGTGGGCCAGTTCGTCGGCTGATTTCTCCCTTTTGCCAAATCGCTTGCTGCACGCTGCAAAATGCGTGATAGCACCTTTTTTTCCTCGGTTCGTGAACTATACTCGATTAAGCGGTATATTCTACCGATTTGACCCAAATTAACATCGTTCCGAATTTGACGAGGATTCTATGCTGCGAGTTCAGCGTTTTGCCAGGTGGTCATTCACCTTGGCCTTGAGTGCTTTCCTGATCAGCCACACGTCGCAGGCCTCAGCCGATTCCTTCGGTTCGTGGGGTAGCAGCGGCGGTAGCTCGGGTGGAAGTTGGGGTGGTCGGCCGGGATTGTTCGGCAGCGGAAGTCGAGGCGGACCCGTGCGCAATCTGCTGGGGCGAGTTCATGACCGATTCCACTCTGGACTTGGTTCACGCGGCGGTAGCAGCGGAGGATGGGGGAGCAGCGGCGGATCGTGGGGCTCCAGTGGCGGCTATGTTGTCAGTCACGGCAGCAGCGGCGGTTCCTGGGGTTCGTCCGGTGGAAGTTTTGGTTCCGGTGGATCGTCCGGATACA
>DAOLCX010000428.1:0-3559 GCA_035327685.1 Pirellulaceae bacterium
CGAAGGAGTTGAGCAAGTGATCTTCGGAGCCGGTGACGGCTGGGTCTATTCGTTTTCCGCGCGAGGTGTTGACGGCCGGAGCGAACTGTTGTGGAAATTCGACTGCAACCCGAAAGCGTCGCGGTATCGACTGAGCGGATCGGCCACGCGGAATCACATCATCGGCACGCCGGTGATCTATGGCGGGCTGGGTTATGTCGCCGTGGGGGAAGACCCGGAGCATGGCGAAGGCGAGGGGCACTTGTGGTGCATTCACCCCGGCGGGCGAGGCGACGTCAGCCCGACGCTGGTGTTTAACGGGGCCGACCCCGAAACGCCAATCGCGCACAAGCGACTGCAAGCCTTGGTCGAAGAAGAAGGGGACTTCGAGCGCCCCAACCCCAACAACCGGGCTGTCTGGCATTATCGCGGGAACAACCCGGACGAATTCGAATCGGCCATGCACCGCACTTGCGGTTCGGTCGCAATCAAAGACAACCTGCTGTTCATTGCCGACTTCAGCGGGCTGTTCCACTGTATCGACGCCAAGACCGGCCGGGCGCACTGGACCTACGACATGATGGCCGCTTCGTGGGCGTCGCCCTTGATCGTCAACGACCGCGTGTTGATTAGCAACGAAGACGGTACCGTGTATTGTTTCCGGCTTTCCGCCGAAATGGACTTGCTATCCAAGAACGAAATGGACAGTGCAGTCTATACGACCCCGATCGTCGCCAACGACACGCTGTTCATCGCCAACCGTAATCGGTTGTACGCGATCCAGGAAGGGGCTCAAGCCGACCCCAACGATTCACACGACGAATCCAATCCCAGTTCCGTACGGAATTGATGGAACCGTTGGACGAATTGGTCGCTCGTGGAATGGATATGTTCGGCCTCGGTGATGAAGTGTAAACCTTCATCGCACATCACGCCGTGTTTTTCCAGGATATGCTCGAACACCTCCAGCGGGCTGCCGTAGATAATCAGCAACTTGTGCTCGTCTAACTGGATTTCTTGCGGCGTCGCCGGGTTCAGCGCGGCCACACCCGTGCAACCGTCGTTCAGCAGCAAGTCCTCGAAATCCCACAACGCGCTCAACAACACCGGCATATCAATCTGTTCTCGATAATAGTCGATATGCCCGGCCTCTTCGTGATCGTGACTCGACTCCAGCACCACATCCACTGACGGCCCCAGACGTTGGACCAACTCGACGAACACGGAGAACAGCCGCTCGCTGGAAACGGCAGCCATGATCACGGGAATCCGCGACTGCGACTGCGGATCGACGTAGATATCGTGGCGGTAGCCTTGGCGCGGGCAGACCTGCAAATTCATGGCAGGGCGGACCGCCTCGGTCAACTCGAAATCGCCATAGCGGCTGACCGCCAGATGCCGCAACAAGACTTCGCGTTGCGAGAGTTCTGTTCCTTGCGCTGCAGCCTGGATTTGAGTCGCGGCCTGGAACTGCGACGTGGCATGAGACTCCCCTCCGGCCTGAGCCTGCGTCAGGTAAGGCTCCGCGGTCGACTCGTGGCGTGCGGCATGCGGGTTGGAGGGATCGGACGGAAAAGGGAAAAACGAAGGCAGCGAATCCATGAAGTGGCTCCCGGGTCAAGGGAAAACAGGGGTCTGAAATTGAACGTGACAAGCGGTGGAAGGTCTCCTCCGCCAAGAAACCGTAGGTTAAGAAATGTTCCCGTCCAGCGAGTCCCTGCTACAGAATGGCCCAACCGGGCAACTTATCGCGAAACCAACCCTCCCCACCATCACGACCGTCGCATCCGGCACAACCACGAAGCGGCGTCATTCCAAGTCGCCGAAGAATCACCTCACAACAACCACCAGCACTTCCTCGACCATCGCCATCCGCCGGAAGACACTTTCCCCATCGAGACGGCCCACTCCGCCTACTGCCGCTCCAACTCACACACCCCTAAGACACGGATTCCTGCTCAACTTGGATGATGACAACGAAAGTATGGACTTGAGATTCGATCCATTCCGAGGTGAACCGAGAGCAAGCGATGGACAGCGATTATTCAACAGGAAGCGGATGGATTCGTCACCTTCTGTCCGGAACCGGCATCGCGGCCAAGGGGAGACCATCGAATCGGCCCGCGAGAATCTTCTCAAGGCGCTGGAGTTGTTCGTTGAATGGTAACCGTTCACGAAATGTAGGGTGCTTGGAGCAAGTCGATCGACAATACACGTTTGCTTGGACGAATCGATCTGCGACACTTTAGCGTTGATCAGGCTTGGGCCAGCGATGTTGATCCTTTTCTCGGCCCGACACCAAGAGATTAAAGCACATGGTTTCCCGGATCTGTACCAGCGATTTAGTACGGTCCGCTGGTCGGCGTTGGCAATTCTTGGGGTCTTTTGGTCAGTCTTGGTTATCTTTTTCGCCGAAAAACCTTACATGAGCCTGATCATTGCGTTTTACCTAATCACGATTGTCATCGTGATGGTTGTAACTCATGCCTTGAAAAAAAATCGCCACAGTTGAATACTCGGCAGCGAGATTTGCTGGGTGGTTTAACTCCAACACTTGCGACCATTCTCAAGGCGGCGCAAGAGCCATCCTTCCACCGATCAACTCATTCCAGGCGATCAGCCGTAATATCGCCAAACGCCACATAAAGCACCCGGAAATCGTTGTGCCTCGTGCGAAATTCTCGATCAAATATTTGAAATGCCTGAACCTTCACCAATTCAACATCCTGAACGCCTTTCAGAAACGCCAGTCGCTGCCTGTCTCGTTGAAGACGGGGGTATAAATCATCTTCTACACTGGCAAAGCCTGCCTAATTGCTCTGCCGTTGAGATTCATCGTCGAATCGTAGATTAATGATCATGTTTTGGTTCCACGGGATGGACGGGGACAACTGATGTGACAAGTTGATTACCGCGCCTCGTTGGAATTCCAATAATTTCCCAGCCGGAATCGGCTGGATGACTGTCCTCCGATTATCGTTGTCGTTCGACAGCGATCGCTTGCACCATTTCTTTTTGTATTGGGCCGGCCAGCACGTTTTGCCAAACAGCCTTTCTCTAAATTTTCACACCGGAGCCCTTGGTTAAGGCCATGAAGGCGGATTCGAGGTTGATCTCTTCTTCGCGGAACATCTTGATGGCGAAGCCGTGTTGCACGAGTACAGTCGAGAGGTCGGCGTAGTCTTCAACGCCTGCGGCCAGGCGTACGGCCAGATGGTCGCCGTGCTCCTCGACGCTTTCGACCGAGGCCTGGGCGCGGAGCAGGTCGGCCGCTCGCGCCAAGTCACCGGCGATGGCCACGCGCAGCAGAATCTGACCACGCACCTGGCGAATGACTTCCGAGACTTCGCCCGAATATTCAATGACTCCCAGGTTGATAATGCCCACTTTATTGCAGATATCGGCCAGTTCCGGAAGGATATGGCTGGAGACAATGATCGTCTTCCCCGTTTGACCCAGCCGCCGCATGACGGCGCGCATCTCGATCCGCGCGCGGGGATCGAGCCCACTGAGCGGTTCGTCCAGGAGCAAGACTTGCGGATCGTGGAGCAGAACGCGGGCCAGCCCCAGTCGCTGCGTC
>DAOLCX010000429.1:0-3556 GCA_035327685.1 Pirellulaceae bacterium
ATTTGCCAAGCCCAGCGCGTTTGGGAAACCATTAAAAACCGTTTCCTCCCCCCAGGCAAATTTTGGAACGTGAACCTTCCGGACCTCAGTCAAACCCCCAACGTCGTCCCAGCCCTGGCAGATTGCCCCCTCGACCCCAACCCCTTGCCGTTGGATTACTCCCACGAGTCAAACGCCAGTATTTACAAAGGCCGCTACGACCTTCGTCCTGCCATCCCCAACCACGACGTTGCCCTCTGCCTCTCCGGCGCCATCACTCTCACGCCATGCTAACCACATCACCTAGAACGGACAGGCCAGCCAAAACGGGTCTCCAAAGAATGCCCGTCAGGTTTCCTTATGTTTGTTTTGGTTCATAGATAGCTCATGCGCCTTCAACGTCGTTTTGCATCCGTTCACGGAAACTGCAGGAAAGGCAGGCAAGTTGGGCTTGTGGAGCACGGCGCCATACCTCCAACATTGGCGACGAATTGTGGAACACGCGATGCCGCGGCTTTTAGGCAACATTTGCTCATGGATTTGAAACAGTGACGTCAGTTTGTAACCCTTCACGGTCCTAAAAATGGTTCTAGCTTTCAAGTGGCGTTTTCGGCAACAACAGAGGACATGGAAGGTCATCGCGGGGAATCCGAATCTTGTCCTGCCACGCCAGGGCAACTGGAGGCACTCCCTCCACCCCGACATCCGCGCCCTCGCCCAATCCATCATCGATTGTTAGGGGCCGCGGATTGCTCAATTGGAATCACCATTAGCTCAGGCTCTGAAGAACCCTCGCAAATCCTCGACGCCGTCTTTCGGCGAGTATCCTCATACCAAACCCGCGCGGCCTGCCGGTCGTCAAGTTTGGCCTTGGGACGAGGTACTCCGCCCGCCAACTCATAGCCATCCGGGACTTCGCGTTCGTTGGGGGGCGGTTTAAACTGGGGCTGATTGGGTTAAACGTCCACCGCTCCGATCGATTGCCGATCCTGATGCCACTGAATCTATGAAACGGCTCAAGCAAACACGCCTGGCCGATCGGCGATCATTTCTCTGGCGAGTTCGACTCGGCGGCTCGGAGGGCGCGTTCTTCCGCCAGGTCTTCCGACGTTGGCAACTTGTCGTTTTCCTCATTGAAGTGGCGAACATCAATAAAGCGTTGCAGGGGGAAGTCCAATGGCCAGGGGATCTGGGTGACCTGCAACATCTGGCGGTATTTCAGGATATGATCCACGATATCGTCACCCAAGCTGCCCAGGACCAGATTGGGGTATTGTTCCATGACCTGTTGCCAATCCGAGTAGGAACGCTCATAGGTCGAGATGGCTCCGGGCGTTAACACTCGGCGTTCACCGGATTCCAGATCGACTTCCATTTCGTCGTCGAACACAGAGCGACGGCGCAGCTCATCGGCATCATACAATTTCTGCTGGGCAGCCACTGTCAAGTCTTCCGATTCGGCCTGATTCCGCGACACCCAATAGCGATAGTTTGCGGTATCTTGATTTTGTTCGATGGTATAAATTTCTGACATAGTTGACGCGATGACATCCATCACGCGCCGGGCTTCAGCTCGATTTTCTGAAGGAATGCGTTCAAAAACGCCGATGTCGATGCGTTGGTAGGCTTGAAACAATTCCCGTTCCAGCGATTGAGCTTCCAGGATTTCCATATCGGTCCGCTGGTCAACAGGTTTGTCCAGCAAATCGCGTTGACTCTGGGTAAAGTTCATTTGTTGGCGAATGGCCTGCTCGATTTCCGCCCGGACACCTGGCGCAAACTCATCAAGTTGTTCGCGGGCCCGCTCCAAGCGTTGTGCCGCCTCGACGTTGCCGTCCAGAGTGAAGGTGACCCCCAGGGTATTGCGCAGTTTCTGCCGCCCGAATTCCAGCCAACCGCGCGCGGCAGAGGCCCAAATTTCCTTGATGATCTCGTCCGTGCGGAACTCCTTTTGCAAGCTCATCGCTTGATTCCGCAATTGCGACGGACGCAGTTGGTAAAATCGCCAATCGCTGATGTATTGTTTGGCCTGTTCTCGTTCGACCATGTTTCGCGATCGGTCGTACCAATAATAGGCCATCTTCCAATTGTCGTGTCCATATTCGGGCGTGTCATACAAGTCCGGTTCGATGTAGGACGCCAGCTTCTGATGGAAATCATTATCGAGGCGAAACATGCGACGGAACTGGCGGCGTTCGTCACTGGTACCGATCTTGGCACCGGTAAACCAGCCCAAATTATCGGTCATGCGATGGTCGCGTGAGTTGTAGCGAATGCCCTCGGTCAAAAACATGATTCCTTTCTTGACCCAATGGTATCGATACTCGTAGTCATCAAACTCGGCAGATACGTTGTACGACAAATTATGCGCCTGAAACTCCCAGACTTTGATGAAGTTGGGTTGCATCTTGATCAATGTCCCCAACGTCGCTTCAAGCTGATCGAAATTATCCTTTCGTTTGTGTTCCAGGGCTTGCATCCACAGCACGTTCACAGCCACCCCGCGCAATCCCAACGAAGCCAGTTTCATGGCCTCACTGGCCGGATCGATCTCCGACAACTTGGCTTGGGACAGCTCATAGTCTTCGCGCAGCCGAGAAATATATCCACCGGCGCTGGCCACTTCCCCTTGCCGGTTTCGCGCCGAAGGCAACGACACCAATGAAATGGGAATCAGCAACAGACCGATGATGCCGATGTAGATCAGTTTTCGAATAAATGACGCTGACTGCATCGTCCACGCTCACTTTCACCAGAATCGCCCAACGTTTAGGCCTTGGCGATCTCCCGCGTTTTCAAACAGAAATAACCGATGATCGACAATCCAACAAAAAATCCTACACAGATGACGACGGTTTTCGCCAAATGGTGCGGACTGATGGAAAACCCGTACACCAAATAATTGGAGTAATCCATCTCCGGAAAACTTGGTGCAATGTACGTCAACGCATTCAGCGCTTGCACTAAAAAATAGTCCACCTGTTTCATTAATGCCGTCAACAGGTTGGGGTCAAGCGGGACTTCCATGTTCTTTTGCGAAACCACCCGATAAAACGACTCGATCGGGCCCCCACCGGAGGCCTCGGGGTCGGTGAGCTCGCGGATGAACGGCGTGACAAAACCGATCAAAATCGCCATCAATACAGCCACAATCGTGAGCGGGGCGCTCAAAAATGTGCTCAAGGCCACTCCAAACGCGACCACGACAACCATTTGCGCCCACAGCCCCAGGTAACCTTTGACAAAATTCCATCCATACAAATCGTCTGCCAAACGAAAATAGACATCGCCGCGGGCCACACCGATGTATTGACTGCGGTCTTCGCACCTCAAAATCAAACGGATTTTTCCGTTTTGGCCGTAGTGTTCAAAGAGATCGTAGTCTCCTTGCTCTTGCACGGTTCCATCCGGAGCAATCTTGCGTCCGCGCAGTGTCCTGGGAACGGGCAACGTTTGAGTCGAATACTCTCTCGTTTCAAAGACGATCAGGTCAGCCTGGAATTTAGAATCGAAATCCGGGTTATTCGGAATGCTTTCAAACTGGATACTGGCCATCACGCGTTTTTGGATGTCCGCC
>DAOLCX010000430.1:0-3553 GCA_035327685.1 Pirellulaceae bacterium
TTCAGTTTAACCGATTTGGTACGCTTTTTACCAGAGATTTGATGCGCCGGCCCTGTTTGCGGCTCTAGTTTGTATTGCGAGAAAGAAACATGCAGACATTACAATGGTCGAGTACGCGAATAAAATGTCATTCCACTGTTGTTTCATTGCTAGTTCTGTGGGCATTCCTTTGCGCCGGGTGCCAAGACCGTCTATGGCGTATAGAGGCAATGAACGGCGCTGCAGTGGAGTTGCGCGGGGTCACGGTGCGTAGTAAAGAACACCCTCATGCACGAGATATCGATATAGGAAGGCTCTCTAAGGATTACGACGTCGCGAGTTGGACGGTTCCTTCTTCGTTTTTCGACGGTACGAAGCCGTCAGTTCTTGAAGTTTGTTTTGAGATTGCGGAAACCGGTGAAGGAAAAACCGTTGTGGTTACAATCCCCGAAGATGTGCGCTATGCGATTTGGCGAAACGGTAGGTATCTGCAACTCATTATAGATAAGGACTTTTCAGTCTCCGTACATTGTAGGTAAACGCTAACCTGTTACCGGGCGAATTGTGGTTGTAGTTTTGGCCGAATTGTGACTGTAGGGATTTAGGGCTGTTTTTGCGGGGTGTTGACCGAATTGTTGAGAAGTCGTGCCATGATGTGTTACCGGGCGAATTGTGGTCGTAGTTTTGGCCGAATTGTGACTGTAGGGATTTACGGCTGTTTTGCGGGGTGTTGACCGGATTATTGAGAATTCTGGAGAGGCCATCGCGATATGTCGTGTCTACCGGATTGTCGCCGACCGAATTATGGTCGTACTCTCGCGGACGGGAGCGGTTCCCGACCATGTGACCGTGTTCGCCCCACTCGGATTGCAGACATTCGACGAGTACATCCTTTGGGGACTCCTCGGCGCCACGCTGGACCGGCGAACCGATGCAAGCACGCTATTGGCGACACCCTACTGGATGTAGTTGTGGGACACATCCAGCAAGCCACAGGGATTGCGCTGATCGGGACGGTTGCCGCCGCCCCGACGCTAATATTCGAGATTATTCTGTACCGGATTCTGTACCATTGAGCTTTCAAAATGCAAAAAATATCCCCGGCAGGATTCGAACCTGCAACCTTCGGCTCCGGAGGCCGACGCTCTATCCAATTGAGCTACGGAGACGTACGAATCGGCGAATCCAATCCGAATCAGTCCCAGGAAACGCCTTTCTCCAAATTCTATTGAGTTTTTGATTCGTTTCCAAGAACACAGCCGATACATCCCCAAGTCTTGACGGCGAAAATGAGGACCGGGTTCAGTGGGCGGCTTTTGAGTATGACATCCAGGAGTTCCTTGGTTACAGTTTCCCGGCTTTTTTCAAAAATTGTGTCGCGTATTGCAGGTAATCTCGGTCTCCTCGCCGGCAATTGCTTCGGTTTTTAATCGACGTATAGATGCAACGCAGGCCGGTCACCCAAGGTTCCCAACCCTCCTGAGTTGGAAACATCGCTTGAAAAACCGTATTTAACCTGTTCATCAATTCGGAAATCATCGGGTCCGATTGAGGTTGTTTTCGAATCGTTGCCGAAATCGCGTCGGCGGCATGCAGATCGTCCATTTCCTCATGGTCTTGCCACATCCGATTGACACACATTTCAATTTGTAACAACACCAAGGGGTATTGTTGGGTGAATGCATCCTGTTTCGCGGGCGAAATCGTCAAAGATACAGAAAAGTCCAAATTTGGCGGCGGAGCCTTGTCCCGGCGTTTCTTTTCCTTAGCCAGTTTCTGACGGAGCCGATCTTCGTATGACATGACATGCCTTGATCTGCGATGTTCGATGTTGAACTTGACGCCGTTATTGGACCAAACTTCGGCAACAGGTTCAAGCATTCCAAACCGTTTACGAGATTGTAGAACTATTGGCTTCATTGGTTCTTTTCTCGGCAATGGTGAACCTAACCAGGGGTTGGACCAATTGAGGACAGTTGTTTGTTCGGCAATCATGCCGTTTCGCCAAGTTTTGATTAGAGCCTGTCCCAATACCTGGGCTTCCAAGTTGGCCAAGGGTTCACTCGCTTGCACTTCGGGCTGGAAATTTAGGTTCTGGGATAGGCACTTAGTTACAAAACGGGTTCTGTTGATTAACGCTTTACATAACGGCTGAAATTCCGCCTGTTTACCATTAATTACGGGGGCACCCTTGAGCAGACCAATTTCCGACCGAACCGCCCAGTTCCTGAGGCTATTGGTCACACTTTCAAATGAACCTCCAGGCAAGTGTTGACTGCCCGTTCACGATTGAGGTCGATTGGAATATGATTACGTGACATTGGATAGCGATGAGATTGGGAGCCAATTTCGGCTTGTACGTTTGTGCGGTGGACAGTCTCTGTTTATTGCTTGGGAATTAACCCCCGTCCCCTTTTTGAGAGTTGGATTGAATATGCGAAATATGAGTCGAGACCCTGGGCTGGCGAGCTTCATTGAGGTTCGGCTCGTTCGTGGGGTGGTGTACGGCATGCTGTTGGGTCTCCTTGCGGCGAACTCCTCTGTTCGCGCTGACCATTGGTTAACTGATCCGGGCGAGGCCGCCCAAGCCGCCGTGGGAGGGAACAAGGACATTTTGATTCTGTTTACAGGATCTGACTGGTGTCCGCCCTGTAAACGTTTGGAAGCGGAGGTATTGTCATCGGAACAATTTGTTCCCGAATTTGGGCGGGACTTTGTCTTGGTGAAGTTGGATTTCTTGCGGAACTCGCCGTTGCCGCCGCGTCAGGACCAAATCAACAATACCTGGGCTCAGCAATTCGGGATTGCCGGATTTCCGACCATCGTGTTAGTCGATCAAAATATGCGCCCCTTTGGATTTGTGGGATTCATCGACGGCGGATTCGATCCGTTTTGGGCCGAGGTCGAAAGTCTGCGCCAAAAACGGATTCGGCGCGACGCGGCCTTTGAAGCAGCGGCCAAAGAAACGGGGATTGAACGGGCGCGGCTGTTGGACAAAGGCATCAGCGAGTTGGCGGAAAACGTGGTTCAAGTCTATTACGAAGACATCGTGGAAGAGATTGTTGAACTGGACTCGGAAGACGAACTGGGCTTGCGCACAAAATGGAATGCCGCCAAGGATGCCGAGTTTCGGCGCATCGTGATGACCGACATTTTGACCTTGAGCCGTTTGGAAAAACCTCAGCGCGTCGTGGCGTTTATCGACGAAGTCCTGAACGAAGTCGATTTTCCACCCGAACAACGCCTTGACATCTTGCTCATCAAATTGAGCATGTTGCAACGGGCGGGGGACGTGCCGGCGGCGATCGCGTTGCTGGATGACATGGGCGGCATGGATGGCGTCACTCCTATTTCCAAAGAGCGATTGATCAGCCGCAAAGCGATGTTGGTCGCGGGTGCCGAAGGATTGCCGGCTGCGCTGGCGTTGATCGATTCGCATTTGTCCGCCAACAACCGGCAGTTACATCTGGCGTTGACGAAAGTGCAATTGTTGGTGCGAATGGATCGACATCAGGAAGCATTGGGCGAAGCCGATCGCGTGTTGAGTCTGGCCCGTTTTAATCCGGACCTTTTG
>DAOLCX010000431.1:0-3545 GCA_035327685.1 Pirellulaceae bacterium
CATAATAAATTGCCAAGGAGGTATGTGGCGATACAGCCTGCTCGTCGCCGAACAACAAATTGCGGATATCGTGGCCGTCGATGGTGTGTTCGGGCAACGCCGCGCCGATCAACGCCGCCGTGGTGGGAAGAATGTCCATCGTAGTTGCCAACTCAGCACAATAGCTGCCGGCAGGAATTCGCCCCGGCCAACACGCCAGAGTCGGGACGCGGACGCCACCTTCAAAGCTGGTCCCTTTCCCCTCGCGCAGCGGACCGGCGTTCCCCGCATGATCTCCGTAGGACAACCAAGGCCCATTGTCCGAAGTGAACCAGATCAAAGTGTTGTCCGTCAACTCCAAGGCCTCCAGAATCCGCACGATTTCACCCACCGACCAGTCGATTTCCATCATGCAATCGCCAAACAAACCACTTCCACTGCGCCCTGCAAATTTATCGGAAACGTACAACGGCACATGGACCATGCTGTGCGCCACATACAGCAGAAATGGTTGATCGGCATGTCGCTGGATGAATTGCACGGCTTGTTCAGTGTACTGAGTCGTAAGCTGGCGTTGATCATCTGCCGTGACGCGAGGATTGAAAACTTCGTTGCCACGTAACAACGGCAAGTCGGGGTACCCTTGCCGACGCGCGCGGACGTCTGGTGGCAGGCGCATCAAATCCGGATGCAGCGACCACATGTCGTTGGAGTAGGGAAGGCCGAAATAAAAATCAAATCCGTGTTGCAATGGAAGTGAATCCCGGTGGTCGCCCAAATGCCATTTACCGATACAAGCCGTCGCATAGCCCCGCGACTGGCACAGTTCGCCCAACGTGACTTCCTGAGGCGAAATGCCGATGGGTGAGCGCGGTCCCAGCGCTCCTTCAATACCGACGCGCGTTGGGTAACAGCCAGTGAGCAGCGCCGCGCGCGATGCCGAACAGACCGCCGACGGAACCAGGAAATCAGTAAAAGCCCGTCCCCGCTCCGCTAAATTGTCCAGGTGCGGTGTCGGGTAAGGTGGGTCGCCGAATGGCCGGATGTCTCCATAGCCCAAATCGTCCACGAATATTACGACCAGGTTAGGAGGCCGTTCCGACAGGGCCCGCTTCCAGTCGTCGGCACCTCCAGCGGGTTTCGCCCACCATGCCGCAAGCATTCCACCCAAAATCACCCACATCCGGAACTTGCAGCGTTGCACAACATCATCCTGTTTTTTGCCCTTGTACCGGGTTGAATTATAGCCAGGCACGGCCTCATTATCGATGCGGAATAAATCGTACTACCAGCCACTGACTCAATGACTCCAGCGCGATCGGAGCAAAGGTCTCTTCAATCACGGCGTATTCGCGTGGTTCTCCGCTCGTGCATGTCTGGAACAAATGATTGAGGTTGTCGAATCGTTTGATGACAACATCTCGATTGCCGGCTTTTTTCAGTTGCGTTTCGATCACTGGCAAATTCAGGTCGGGATCAACTTGCAGATCTTTATCTCCGATCATCACCAACACCGGAACCTTGATTTTGGCCAGTGCCGGTGCCGGATCATAGTCCAGAAAATACTGAAACCATTTTGATTGAAACTGCTTGGTCACGGATGGCAGCAATTCTCCGATGAGCGTCTCAAACGACTCTTGCGTCTGCTGCATTTCATCGGGGAGAGTCCCCTGTAGCTGCTTGATGCCATCCAAAAACGCATTCTTCAACGCATCCTCGGTGTTGATGTCGGGAGACAAAAGACGGACAAGCATCTGTTGCTGAGCGTCCAATGCGGCGTCATTCATGCCGGCGGCTTTTCCGATCAACCGCGTTTGATTCAACACAATCTGCCGACCGGGAACACCGGGCCCAGCCATCATCACGATACCGGCAATATTGGTATTTTCGGCAGCCACCATCGGAGCGATGATGGCTCCTTCGCTATGGCCGATCAGCACAATCCGCCCGGCGTCAATAACTTGCTGACCGGACAAATACCGAACGATATCCACAATGTCGTTGGCGAAGTCGCGCGTGGTGGCTTCGGCAAACACGCCGGTCGATTTTCCCACGCCCCGTTCATCATAACGGAAAACGGCAAATCCCGACGTCGTTAAATGATCGGCAATCACCCAAAACGGTTTATGGTCAAAGATCGTCTCATCGCGGTCTTGAGGCCCCGAGCCGCTGATCAACACGGCCACTGGGAACGGTCCGTTTCCATGGGGATGGGTCAGGGTACCGGAAAGTTCATATTGCCCGCCCGCGATGGGAATCGTCAATTCCACTATCGAGTAATCAAATGGAGGTTGTGGGGTTTGCGGTCGCTTTAAGCTCAGGCTGCGCGTCTGTTCAAGTGTGACTTTGGAAAACGTAAGTGGGAATCGTCCGCCGCGCTGAAGCCAGTGGCCGACCAGTTGTTCTCCATCTGCCGACCGTTGGCCGACAAACTTGGCATTGCTGACCAGTACAACAAACTCAATGCTATCTTTGGATTCCGTCAAATCCAAGGACAAGCCTTCGAAGAGTTCGCTGAAACTGTCGAGCACAGCCGACCGAGTCTGCTGGTCGTCGAGAAAGATGCGAATCTGAAACTCAAACTCCTGACCGGCAGCTTTCAAAACTCCCTGCCAGGATTCGATATGTTGACGCTGCGGCACTCGGTCCGTGCGCCGAATTTCCAAGGGATACTCGTTGCCAACTTGTTTCCAAGTACCTCTGGCGACATCTCCCGCGTCGTTGAATGTTCCGACGAACTCACCTGCCACACTGGGGAACTTCATGATCAGTTGGCCGTCTCGCCGCTCAATCGTGGTCGCAACAATTTCCGTGCTCCCTTGATCCAGACTGATCATTTTTCCGGACAACTTTCCGGTTTCATCCGCAACGATGCGAAACTCCAAGCGCAATCTGGCCACACGAACGTCCAATGTTCCAAACCAGATTTCTTCCGCAGACGGTTGAGCCCAAGTGACGGCGTTGGCTATCAGGCACAAGGCAACCGTCAGCGATTTCAATATTGATAGTCTGTTGTTCATTGAATGCACCTCGACCAAATTTGCTTGTATTGTATCGATTGTTGGGGTTGTGATGGTCGTGGGCCCGGTTTTTCTTGCTCATTTAGCCCACTCAATAGACGGTCGGAACGGAAATCGGAACTACACTTTCCTGCGAGACGCCGGGGCGAGTTCGATCGAATGAGCGTCCGCAAACCAGGGAGCACCAAAAATCGTGTCCAAAGTCCGCGCTGCGAATCCAACAGGTTTCGCCAAATCCAATACCAGTCAATTCGATCGCCATTGGGCGAGGCGGATTGGTTTGAGTATCTGGTTGGCTCTATGGTGTTTCGTGGTCGTCGGCATCTTAGTCACGATGGCCCATTACGAATTCGCCACAGCGGTCACCGGATCCGAATCGTTCCCGCCGGAATGGCCTGTCGAGTGTTCCATTGCCATCGAACAGAATGAGCCAACGTTGCTCGTGTTTGTTCATCCCAAATGCCCATGCTCTCAGGCGACCGTTGCAGAAATGGAGCAACTGCTGAGGAGAATCGAGTCTGCAGCGGGAGCCCATACGCCTCAATC
>DAOLCX010000432.1:0-3541 GCA_035327685.1 Pirellulaceae bacterium
ACTTTCGCCGACCAATAAAACTTGAGGCACTCCGCCTATAGTCGCCAGGCTCGGCGAGCCATACGCAATCATCTCATCCCCATCGCGCCAGATTTCATCGCCGGATCGCCGGTCCAGGGCCAGCAAAGTGGTCTCGGGACCATCGACATTTCCCCCGCCTGGAACAATCACTAAGTCCCCCACAATCAATGGAGATGCAGCGCGCCCCCACGACAATGTCGGCTCCTCTTCGTAACGGAAGCCTCGCAAATTGACTCCGGACTTGCGAGTGATTCCCAACAGGTCACAAATGTCTCGCTTCCAGACCAAGGTCCCATCGGTGCCATCCAGACATACCAGAATCCCGGTGGCCCCCATGGCAAACACATGGCCGTCGAAAATCGTAGGTGTACTTCGCGGGCCAACCTTTCCCATCCCCATGCTATCTTCATGCCGGGCCGTATGGCTATAGATCCATAACAACTCGCTATCATCCAAGGAATAACAGGTGACGCACTCTTGATCTCCGCGTTGTTCCAGTGTAACCAAACAGCGGTTGACGGCTGCCACGCCAGACCAGCCGTCACCAACTTTGATTTTCCATAACAGCTCGGGCTGATGAGTTGCCCAATCTGGGTTCAACTCGACTCCACTGACGACCCCGCGTCGTTGTACGCCCAAAAACTCTGGAAAATCCCAACGCGTCGAAACAGACAAGCGATTCGCACCGCCTGACGGTGACGCAATCGTTTGAAACTGAATGGAACGGTCCGCAAAACGCCATTCCCAGCCCACCAATTCCAAATCGCCTCCCAGCACGGGACGAAACAAAATCAGCCCCCCTAATGGAACAGCTAACAACAGCGCCAAAGCAATCAATGTCCCACGCCACCGCCATCGACGCTGGGTAACAATCCAAACCACCCACCACGCAAAGGCCAGCATGAAGAACGCCATACTCAAGACAAGTGGATAGGCTGGGTCGAGTCGAAACCAGTCATGCAACGTCCGCACGCCAACGGGAAGAAGGATTCCGGCCAATACCAACAGCCCGGTCCCAATCACCGTGATTCGAGGAAAACGATGCGGCTGTAATTGAATCTGCTCATTCATGTTTGCATTTTACCGTCTTGGTCGGACAGTTCGAAGCCCATTCGTTGCATCGCCAATCCAATCGGCCCCACACAATTTGCCCGATTCTGTTACAATGCATCCTTTCTGATGAAAAAACTGACGTGCACGCGACGCCGACACTGAAAAAATGCATGCGAATGACAAGCAATCTGCAGATCCTTTAGACCGGTGTATGGCGGAACCACTCACTCTGCGCTCCGCACAAAAAACCGTGGACGAATGGATACATCAGTATGGCGTCCGTTACTTTTCTGAATTGACAAATTTGGCCCAATTGGTCGAAGAGGTAGGTGAAGTGGCGCGCATCATGTCGCGAACCTACGGCGATCAAAGTTGCAAGGAAACGGACCCGAGCAGTTTGGCGGATGAACTGGCCGATGTCTTGTTTGTCACCATCTGTATCGCCAATCAAACAGGCGTGGATCTCGAACAGGCGCTGCTTGACAATCTCAAAAAGAAGTCTGAACGCGATGGTGATCGCCATCGTCGAAATCCCAAGTTGCATCGGGCTCCCAGTGAGTCTCAGCGATGACGTTGACAATCATGCGGCGAGTCCCCTTTTGCGCCGGCCATCGGCTTAAAGATCACGAAGGCAAGTGTGCCCATTTGCATGGTCACAATTATGTGGCAGAGTTCTACATTTCCAGCGATCAGACGGACGCCCAGGGCCGCATTGTCGATTTTGCGATTGTCAATCGGCTGTTTAAGGGCTGGATCGACGACCATTGGGATCATGGGTTCTTGCTGTGGGATCAAGACCGCGAAGCTATTCAAGCGCTGCAAGCCGTTGACCCCTGCAAACTCTTTCTCATGCCCTACAGTCCGACTGCGGAAAACATCGCGCGATATTTGTTGATGGAGGCTGGACCATTTTTGTTAAACCAGGTGGAAGGTTATCAACTGCGTCTGGATCGTGTGGTGATCTGGGAAAACGAAAACTCGTGTGCGGAAGCCCAATGTGGATAACTCGTTCATAATATGTCAGCAAAGGGCGACAGTTTGTTAAAACAGGGGAATTGTTCCGCTTTTGAGGCGACCTGAAGGGCGTCCAAATCTTCGCCATTTCAGAAAACCATCTTAGCGGGCGGTCGTGGCTGGACAGACGCCCAAAAATCGGTTTAACTCTTGGGTGCATTCAGTTGCCACTCACGGCGGGCATCCAATGATGAGGAATAAATTATGACACTGACACAAGTCGAACAGATTCTCGTGGTTCCCACCGAGTTGTTCCACTCGCTCGGGTATTTTCAGGGGTTCAGCCGCAGCGCCGAGGGGTACTTGGATCGGCTGCTCGATCCCTTGAATGTGCGGTATTTGCCGCGGCATGAAATGGAACGTGATGCCAATTACAAGCAGTTGATCCCGTATTGTATTTTTCGATACCTGGATCAACGCGGTGACGCCCATTTGTTTCAATACACACGCGGATCAGGGCAAGGCGAATCTCGTCTGCATGCCTTGCGGAGCATTGGCGTGGGGGGGCACATTTCGCTGATCGATGCCGGTGAACGTAATCCATATTTGGAAGGCCTACGGCGCGAACTAGAGGAAGAAGTTGAAATCGATACCGATTTCGACGAACGGTTAGTCGGCTTGATCAATGACGACGAAAATGATGTCGGCCGTGTCCATTTAGGGGTTGTTCATCTGTTTGACGTTGCCCAGCCCACTGTGAAACCACGAGAAGCCGATTTGCGTGAGGCCGGCTTTGAGCCCCTGGATCGGATTCTCGAGGAGATCGCCGAGTTTGAAACCTGGTCGCAGATTTGCCTGCGGGCGTTATTTTAGAACGCTCCCTTGAGAGCTTGTCGTCGCAGCATAATCTTGTTTGACCATCCGGCCTCAATCACGGAAGGGTAGCGCGCCGACCTATGTTGGAAAACACAGACGGTCCATGCTTCAACCCGGTCTGCAGAACGTGTTCCGCTTTGCTCACCCAATTTGCGGCCCCTCCTGCGGAATACCCGAGACGAGCGACCACTGCGCCTGTGGTGTCCAGCACCAGAACTGTCGGGTAGGAGGCCACGTACGGAGCGAATTCTTCAAGGACTTCTTGATTGCGCTGTTCAACCCAGACGGGCAAACGGCTTTTCCGAGGAAAGTCGAGCTCAACACAGATCATCCGATCACCGACCCATTCTTGGAATTCACGCGAAGTCAGGATTTCGTCATGGAGCCGTTGGCACCAAACGCACCAATCGCTCCCTGTAAAGACCACCAACAGCAATCGGTTGTGGGTTAAAGCTTGATGCTGGGCCGCATCAAAATCAGTCGTCCATTGAATACGATATTCGGGGGGCAACTCTGCGCCCTGCGTCGCCTGCGAATTTGGCTCTATGGCGGTGCCGGGCGGTCGCAATGTTCCGTCCAGTCGGCAACCAGCCAGTAGCGCAACACATGTGGTTACCGCCAGCAACATTCGAGACAC
>DAOLCX010000433.1:0-3533 GCA_035327685.1 Pirellulaceae bacterium
TCGGGCGGCACTTAAGGACGACGATTTTCACGTGTTTTTGAAACAACTGGCCCGGCGGTTCCCCACAGAAGTTGGCGAATCGATACTGCGCGACCTGGGGTTTCACAACGATGTCCGCCGCAGCGACTACGAATCTGAAATGGACTATGTGGCCGCCATTATGGGTGTAGATGCACAATGGATCGAGGACAATTTTTCATAACATGAAGCGCAATCATTGGTTGGCGACCGCCGCGATCCTGGGTGCCATCGGTGTGGGTTTGGGAGCATTCGGAGCCCACATTATCGCGGGGCGGCTCGAAGTTTGGTTCGACGACGCACCGCGCCGACTGGAGATTTGGAAGACCGCAGTCCAATATTTGATGATCCATGCCGTTGCCCTCTTGACCATCGTTGGGGCAGCAGGTCACGAGTCGCGCTGGCTAAATGTTGTCGGGATTTTGTTTGTCGCGGGAACATGCCTGTTTTCGGGATCACTGATGGTGCTCGCCGTGTCTCACTGGCGTTTCTTGGGAATGGTGGCACCGCTGGGCGGAACCTGCTTAATCCTCGGATGGGTATGGGCAGCATGGGGATTATGGACGAACCGCAGCACACATCCATGATCTCATTTGGATATTGTACGAACGTCTATCCAGGCATTACGTTGGCTGATGTTCTGGCAAATATTGAACGCTTTGGCCGCGACACACGCGAAGTGACTCAAGGTGGCAAAGACAACTGCCCCATTGGTTTATGGCTTGCAGAGTCAGCCGTCAACGAACTCTCCGACCCCAAATGTATCGAGCAATTGCAACAGGTGCTCAGCCAATTCGGCTTGACGGCTCAAACTTTCAACGGATTTCCCCAACAGGATTTCCACCAGCCGGTGGTCAAACACCGTGTGTATCAACCAAATTGGACGGACACGTCGCGATTGGCCTTCACGTGCAAGTTAGCGGACATCCTGGCTCAGTTGCTGGAGGAAGGTCAGACCGGCACGATTTCCACGCTGCCAATCGCATGGGGGCAACCACGCCTGAG
This sequence comes from Pirellulaceae bacterium, assembly GCA_035327685.1. Lineage (GTDB taxonomy): Bacteria > Planctomycetota > Planctomycetia > Pirellulales > Pirellulaceae > BJ22. The sequence goes on from DAOLCX010000433.1 coordinate 1,024, forward strand.
CATATCAGAGATTGAATTCGCAGCCCGCCAACTTTTGGCATTCGCAGAATGCGCTGACCGAATCTACGCCACGACCGGACGGACGATTCGGCTCTGCCTGGAGCCGGAACCGGGTTGCATGTTGCAAGTGAGCGGCGATGTCGTGTCGTTTTTGAATGACTACGTGTTACGCCACTGCGGCAACGAGACACAAGTCCGGCGACACCTGGCTATTTGCCATGACGTCTGTCACGCCGCCGTGATGTTCGAAGCCCAAGCAGACGCGATTGCTCGTTACTTAAACGCCGGTTGGGATATCGCGAAAGTTCAGATCTCATCGGCACTGGCGGTCGATTTCTCAAACCGGTCACAGGCTGAGGTTAGTGCGCTCGTAACGCACCTGGCCCGATTCGCTGAACCGCGCTATTTGCATCAGACCTGTGTGAATGGAAATGAGCTTTTTGAAGACCTGCCAATAGCGATTGAACGTGCCCCCCGGGTTGGGACTTGGCGAACCCATTTCCATGTCCCGATCTTTGCCCGCGAGTTGCCAGGCGGGCTTGCGACCACCCAGGCCGACATAGGCCGTTGTGTCGCCGCCTTGCTTCCGAATGCAGACCAGATCCACTGGGAGATTGAGACTTATGCCTGGCAAGTCCTTCCCGATCCACCCACCGACGACCAACTAGGACCAGCCATCCGTCAGGAAATCACCTGGTTGCAACAGCAGTTCAGCTATTTCACCCTTCGCAAATCCAATTCGTAGAACCAAAAGTCGTCGTTCGGCTGATCAATGATCAGTTGATCTGGATCGCCTTGGCTATCCTGCGTAAAAGTTGCGAAGCCTCGTGGGAAATTGTAGTTGACCGTAGGCTGCCATTTGATTTCAAAGGTGTTGTAATGCCAATGCGATAGCTCGGCCTGCAGAAAATCAGAGGGTCCCATTTTCAGGTTCAACCGGTCGCCTTCGTATTTGACATGGACGTCGCCATAAAAGGGGCAGCGATACGTCCCGGCAAACAATTCTTCGGCCAGCGACGCCGGGGCATCAGCGATGCGGCCAAGATCCAACTGGCGGTTACGTTCCTGTTGCTGCAACTCACTGCGTTCGCGACGCTCCAGGGCCTCGCGATTCCAATCGCGTTTGGGTTCAACCCCTAAAAATGTGTCGAGGATTCGATCTCGAATAACCGTCGCCGCTGGAGATTCACTGTTGGTCAGAACGACTATTCCCAGGTGTTCGGCAGGGACAAATGCCGATTGCGAAATCATTCCGTCTAAACCGCCACCATGCCCAATCACTTTGCGACCGTGGTAGTCATACAAGACCCATCCCAACCCGTAAGCCACAAAGTTGCGATGCGGTTGATGAGCGGCTGCTTCGAGCGACAGCTTGATGGGGGTCATCGGTTGCGTCAACTCCCAGAGTTGGCGTTCACTGATAAGTGGCTGGTCATTCACGCGGCCGGCGTTCAATTGAAAACGCAGCCATTGGCACAAGTCATGGACTGAGGAGTTCAGGCCACAGGCTCCCCAACAGTTATCGACATTGCTGTGTCGCAACGCCCTCATTGTTCCGCCCGACTCATTGTGAGGTGTCGCCACGTTGTCATTAAACTGACGGACGCTGGTAGTTGTTCGCGACATCCCCAGCGGTTCTAACAAACGTCCGCGAACAAAATCAGCGCAAGATGTTCCAGACACTCGCTCGACGATTTGTCCTGCGGCGATGAACATCAGATTTTGATAACCGTATTGGCTGCGAAAACTGGCGGTGGGTTTGAGAAACTCAACGCGTCGAATGATTTCGGCAGGCGAATAGTTGGTTTCGTACCACAACAGGTCGCCGCTGAATGTTCCCAAGCCGCTGCGGTGACACACCAGGTCGCGGACCGTGATTTCTTGAGTCGCCAATCGGTCGTACAATCGCAACTCCGGTAAAAACGTGGTGGCCCGATCATCCCAATTGAGTTTGCCTTCGTCCACCAACAGCGCCAGACTCGTCGTGACAAACGCTTTTGAATTCGACGCGATCACAAATAGTGTATCTGCATCAACCAACTCTGGTTGCCCCAGTGTTCGCACACCATAACCTTGTGCAAAGACAACGGCATCGTCTTTGACAATCCCTACGGCTAGTCCGGGAATATTCCAGTCCGTTTGCACCTGCCGGATGAACGAGTCGATATCTTGAAGGAAATCCGGGGGTGTTTGGGCGACCGCCGACCGGGTCAACAACCCAAATACAATAAGACAAACCCAACCAACGACTCGAACATGTCGCGACCGATCCAAGTTCGTCATATATTCTGCCTTGCATTCGAAAAACGTCATCGCTTCAGACCAATCATCCAATGTTGAGTTTACAGGTCACTGCTTTTGGTCAGCAAGTGCCCACAACTCAATTGCATGTCACAACAATCATCCTGATAAACTCGATGCGTCGGAATGGTGTTAATCGCTTGAAAGCGGGGCATTGAGGAGGATCAGGGCTGCGGTTGCCAAGGCGATTCCCCAAGCCGATCGGCGGT
>DAOLCX010000434.1:0-3532 GCA_035327685.1 Pirellulaceae bacterium
AAAGGCTGTCATTTGAATGGTTTTTTCCAAGTGATTCGTGCCCAGTGGTTGAAAGATTGGACTCGCCTCTTAAAACCGTTTTTGGGCAAAATACAATTGCGCCAAACGCATATTGGCGACCGCCATATCCACCGTAAAGACATCCTCGCCGCCTTTGGCCAAGGCCAAATCGAGATGTTGCCGTGCGGTTGCTTTATACGACTCTTGTTCATCTTCGCTTGTCGCCTGGCCGATTTTTGACAGCTCCGTATCCGCCAACCACAAATGGGCTCGTGGAAATCCAGGTTTGTCCAGTGGGGCCAAACTAGACATCGTCCGTTGCGTCGCGGCAGTGTCTCCGCCCGCTTGATAGGCCGCACCGACCAGGTATTTGAACATCAATTCTCCAGGATTACGGTCAACCGACCGCAACGCACAAGCCATCGCATACGGCGCATGCTCCGGAGTGACCAGGTAAGTTTCGTAGCGGCCCTGATAAAGCACGTCACGTTTCTTGTCCAGCCGCAACAACCAAGGAGGTATCGTGGCAGCCCCCAAGGCAGCCACGACCACCAGCATCGCTGGAATGCCCAATACGAACGGCCACCAATGACGGGACGAACTCCACGCTGACACAAAAAATACGACCAGCGCTGACATCAAGCGCACTGGAAAACTGATCATCGATGATAATCGCCAAGGTGAGTCCTCGGCAGGATTCGGTGAGCCATCGCCATCGTCGCCACCAAATAAGTTGCGGAACGGCGCGGTCAGTCTCGCCATAATTGTCCTGTGTTCAAAGTCGTGTTGTGGCCGGCGCACCATTGCCGTCCCTTCGTGGTTAGTTGACTGCCTAGAGAAACACTGCCCGTTATTGGTTGCCCGTTCGCTCGCGCACCTGTTTCAGTTTTTCCCGATAAATATCCGCTTGTTTCGAACCTTGCGCTTCGTAGGCCTTGACGATCCCTTCCAAAATGCCTTCATTTTCCGGACGCGCCTCCAACGCGATCCCAAAAGCGTTAGCCGCTTCCTCAAACCGCATCAACATTAACAGGGCCGTGCCTTTCGTATGGAAAAAGCTGGATCGAAGTGCTTCGAACTGGGGAATGGGTGGGAGTATCGAGATCGCTTCATTGACCAGCCCCAAGGCATATTCCGGGTCACCCACGCCTGCCGTCAAATACGCAAAGGCCAAATTGTTAAGCAACTCCGGGTTCTGAGTGTCTATCTGCCGTGCCTTCTCGAATTGATCGATAGCGCTGGCAAAGTTCTTCTCCAACAACGCCTGTTTCCCAAGTTGATTCAACACAGTTGGTGGCGCGTCCGGGTCCGATTCCGGATCATAAATGGCCTTGGCGCGCGCCTGCCATTCGTCTGTCCGAAAAGAGATCAACGTCAACAACCATAAAGCATCCGGTTGACGTGGCAACTCCTGCAATGCCTCTTCCAGCAAAGGCAAGCACTTTTGAATAACCTCCGATGGCGCGTCTATTCCCGGCGTCATTGACCTGACCCAAGCGATAGCCAACTCGGCCTTCAGCCTCCGCAAAAATAATACCTTGCCCGCGCTCTCGCCCGTCGCCACCAAGTCCATTTCCTGTTCGAGACGGCGACGCGCCTCCTCGTACCGACCAGAAACCGCCATCGCCTGAACGTAAGCGTTCACGTGCTTGGCCCATGCCTCCACATCGGATTGACGCAACTCGCGGACCCTTTCCTCCAATCGGCGCGTGGCGTCACTCAACGCATTGTTCATTTCCTGACGACGATTTAGTTCGCGATTGATGATCACCAAATCTCGGTAATTGAGAGGATCCGCTTTGAATAACTCTTCTGCCAAAGCCAAGCCCTCCGAATAACGATTCAAACTCATCAATGAGGCCAATTTGATCGTTTTGGCTTGAATCGACTCTGGCGTGCGTTGCAGGGCAAAGTCTGCATGAATTAACGCCGCATTGCGCAGTTGTCGCTCGCGAGCGGGATCCGTGACGACGCTGTTGAAATAGACTTGGGCCAAAAACAGATGCGCGTCGCCATAACCGATCCGTTCCAATGGCGCCAGCTGCTGCAACAACTTCAACTGCATACCAGGTGACACTTCGTTAAAGGAACGCGCATATTCGTAGCGATATTTGGAGTCGTTGTCGAGTGTGATCAACTTCTCTAAATACAGCTGTTGAATAGCTCGCTCTTCCTTCAACTGTTTGACCAGCGGACTGAGTTGTTCCTCCAAGCCTTCGGCAACCTCTTGACCAGGATTGGCCGCCTGTGTCTGACTGGCCAATTGACGCTCTTGAAAGTAGGTGCGCAAAGTGGCTTCCGCTTTACTCTTGGCGGTCTCCGCAAGCCGCAAATACCGCTGCTTGATCCGCTCCTCCTGCCCCAACACGACCGCGGCTAACATGATCAGACAAATCAAGAAGGCGACTAAGGCCGGCATTCCAAAGACTAAAGCCCGGCTACGTGATGGTCCGCTGACCTGAGCTGCTAACCACACGAATGGTGCCGAAATTGCACCCACGAACCCCATCACGAAGTTGCGAATTGCGTAAAAAATCCCCATGATCTCCCAGGCTCTCAATTGCGACTCAAATGGAACGACGAAACGGAGCCAAGTGCAATGGCCCCTGTGGTTTGCTATCACCAGTATAGTCAATTGCCGCGACAGGAGAAAACGGTCCACTTCGTGTGAACCGGAATTTCACCCCATCCGTTGGTCCACGGCCCAGACGCCAGAACACCTACACAAGACTTTCACGCCCCCGGTAAAACCGGCATTCGACGCAAATCCGGAAAAAACAATAAAACTCTCCCAGACGTTAAGCCGAATATCAGAACGACAGGCAGAGATATTGCGTTTATTGACCCACGCATTCGATGGACCGAACCATGATTTTCCCAAAGTTCTATTGGATTTCATTACCTTGTTTGGCCTGGGTAATGGTTCACCTTTGTTGCGGTGCGTCCTCCCAAGCGCAAATTCCCATCGTTCGACCAGTTCCGGTTACTGGGACAGCCGAAAACGCAAGTCCAGATGGACTGATTCCTATCATCAATCCTGGCCTGGCTGCGCCGGAAAACGTTTCAGCCCCACCCGCGTTCAACCAGCCATTGATCCCGATCGAAATCCCGTTGATCACCCCGGCTAGAAAAAACGACCAAACCGCTAGCACGCCAGTGCCGATTATCGAGGCCCCCAAAATGCCTGTCCTTTTCCAGCAGGAGCCTATTGATCGAGAGGACCGACCGTTGCCGGGCGAATTCAATTCGTTTCTGGCTCCGATTGCTGTAGTCCCCCAACCGCCATCATTTTCCGCACCGACGCGGGAAACCCCATCGGAATCCATTGCCCACCGGCGCATGGTTTCGCCCATGCTGGCCGAAGGTGAAAATGAAATCCGACCGTTCTCTCCGCGATCCGTGGCTAACGAGACGCCACGAGTAGCTCGGGCGGAACGCCTTGAGCCTGGCCGACAAGACTACTTTTCACCGACACCCATGGACGGCATGGCAATGGGGCATGCGCATGGCGGATGCCCGCAATGTGGCGGGG
>DAOLCX010000435.1:0-3528 GCA_035327685.1 Pirellulaceae bacterium
TTCAATGCGTTCTATAAATCCGGCCCACTTCGCCCTATCCGCGCCCTCGCCGCCTATCCGCTTCCCCATCCCCGCCGAATTTCAATCCCCCCCCCACGCCGCCTAAACTGGGGCATAGTTCACGACATCGTGGAACAATTGAGGACAATTGATGGCCAGGCTTGGTTCTGGCGCGTTCCACAAGTCGTCTTGTTGTAGATCGAAACCCTGAGAGTGTCGCAGATGGATTCGTCCAAGCTAAGGTGTATTGTCGATCGCCTTGCTCGACGTACCCTACATTTCGTGAACCTCTTGGGGACACACACTACCTGACGCGAGGTGTGAGCCAAACGGGATTGTTTTTGACAAAGAAGGGGCGTCGAGCTCAATACGTCTCATTGGCCACGAGCGGGGAGATATTGCCTGGGGTGTCATTTTTCCGGCCGGAACCCTGCAAGGCCCAATTGTTGAGGAGTCTAAGCGGCACGGAGAGTGGGTGTCACAGACTCAGTGGAAACGACATCAGAGCCTCGTGTAATCTGGATATGCGGCGAACCGATCAACCATTCGGCCTTCAAAGAACCCATTTTGAAGCGGACCCCAACCAATATTCCTTCACGCAATAGGAACGATTGCTGCAGACTTGACTCGCAACACTCGCCGCAGGCGGCAGATACTCGGCCCATCGCTGCCTCGGCAACTTGTTTGGCGTGTGCTAATTGTTCCTCAAAACTATCCATGTGCTGTTTCGCGTTAGAAAACAAGGTTATTCAGGTTTCGGAACCATGTTTCAACTGATTGCTGCGAATTTAGCGCGTCCATTGGGGTGGTGCGGTATTGATTGGGTGTCCCTTTTTGGGCGGTGCCTTTTTGGGCGGTGAATGCCCGCTTTTTCCCTCAAGCCTTAATCGACATTTGCCCCCTGGTTGTCCAAATGATTTGGGAGGTCGCGATACTGTTACCCAATCGTCGATATCGCCGCTAGCATTTTAGGACTATGTCGGGGAATAATGCCTGTCCTAATGGGAGTAATGCCTGTCCTAATTCACTAATTCCTAAGTCGTGTTGGCCTAGGAACTGAGATGGAACGCGGAGGGATTGCTTGCATGCGCGAGGATTGACTTGAATAATAGGCAGCAAGGAACATGTTCAAATGGCAGATAATCACGAGCCAATTCGGCTGACCAAGATGGCAAAAAGGGCAGGGTGTGCGGCCAAACAGCCTCCAGGCTACCTGTTGCCTCTATTGGCGGGATTGCCACCCATTACAGACCCGAATGTGCTCGTGGGAAGCGCCACGGCTGATGATGCGGCTGTCTATCGGATTTCAGACGACCTGGCCTTGGTCTTGACCACTGATTTTTTTACGCCGATTGTTGACAACGCTTACGATTTCGGAGCGATTGCGGCGGCCAATGCCTTGAGCGACGTTTATGCGATGGGTGGGCAGCCACTGGCGGCACTCAGCATCGTCGGATTTCCCGACAACCTGTTACCTCCTTCCGTACTTTTGGAGATTTTGAAGGGGGCTGCAGACAAGGCACAGCAAGCCGGCATTGCGATCATCGGTGGTCATACGATCAAAGCCGAAGAACCGATATTTGGCCTGGCTGTGGTTGGAACGATCAAGCCTGACCAGGTTGTGACTAATCACTTGGGACAAGCGGGCGATTTGCTGATTTTGACTAAACCGATCGGTTTGGGCATTGTCACTACGGCCGCCAAAAACGACCAGGATCGGCTCGGCGCCATTAGCGAGGCCATTCGCATCATGACCACTTTGAATCAAGATGCTTCCGAAGTATTGATCGAAGCCGGGGTCCGAGCGATGACGGACGTTACCGGGTTCGGATTGTTGGGCCATTTGCGTAATATGGTTTCTGCCAGCCAGGTGTCTGCGGAAGTCTGGTTTGACGAAGTGCCGGTCATCGAAGCCGCACGGCAATACGTCCAGGAAGGAATTGCACCGGGCGGGACACATGCCAATCGCCGTTTCTTGGTGGATTGGGTGACATTCAATTCCGACATCTCGAAGGAAGAGGAGTTGTTGTTGTGTGATGCACAGACATCAGGAGGACTGTTGGCAGCGGTTCCTGCCGAGTCAGCGGAACTGGCTTTGAAGTCACTTCATCAACGGTGCCATTTCGTGTCGGCGATCGTGGGTCGATTGACAGACAGTGCACCGCCCCGGATTTCGGTTTCGCGCGGTCGAACCTCGTAACACCGTTCGAAAATACGATACGGCCCACCATCCGATTGCTTATCGGGATGTTTTCAATACGCGAACGACCTGCCTATCATCCCTTGCGCGATCGGCGAATAGACTCAGAGGTTGAAGGCGGCGGTTTGTCGAGGACTCCATCGGCAGGATCGTCATCGGGCTTCACGACGCGCAAACTGACGATATCTTGAACGCCAGATTCCCCTGCCGCTTCCCCTGCCGCTTGATCATCCGTGGGTTTGACTGAATGCAAGGTGGAGACCTTGGCGGTGGTGCCAAACAGTTTTCCCAATGGACTGGCCAGGATCGCGGGCAGCAATATCAGGTCACCGATCAGTGCGGCCATTAGCAATACTAACATCAAGACTCCAAAACGTTGCGTGGGTGCAAACGTACTTAACGCGAAAACAGACAAACCCAGCCCAGCGATCATGGTGGTTTGGGTCATGGCCATGCCACAGCGGCGGTAAGCCTGTCGAATCGCAGCATGTCGGGAGTGGCCGTCCTGCAGTCCATGTCGATACCAATTTAGAAAATGAATGGTGTCATCGACGGCAATCCCCATAGCCACACTAGCCGTCATCATGGAGCCAATATCGACTGAAATTCCCCAATAACCCATGGCTCCAAATATCAAGACAATCGGGAAAACATTGGGGAGCATCACAACCAAGGCTGCGGGCATGTTCAATGAATTGCGCCATGTCCAAGGCATTTGCCAATTCCGCAGCAATAGCATCATCACCACGGAGATCATCCCAAATGACAACATGATACTTTGGATCAAACTTGTCAGCAGAGCCCGTTGCGCTTTGTAGACAATCGGAACAATTCCGGTGTAAGTTGCGGTCACATCCAGGGACTCACCCGCCAACCTGCGTTCGATCGCCGTTTGGTGGTTGGCATAGCGAGTCTTCGGATTCAATGCAAATCGATGTTGGCGCGAATCGACGACTTGGGCCGCCTGCTCACGGATCATCGATTCCGACCAATACGGCGAATCTTCAACCAAGACCACCAGGTCTGCGGACTTGAGCAAGTCGTTCCAGGCTTGCGACTTAAAAAACTCTTCTTTGTCCTCGATGACCGAGGGGTCCAACCACCGGGCTAATTTGGCGCGACCGCGGCGGAATCCACGGTTCTCCAATAAGTCCGATAGGGTTTGTGTAAACAAGGCGGTTTGATCGATGCGCGTGCCTGAAGCAGCCTCGATCGTGTTGCCGTTGGCTTCTTGTTCGCCGCGGCGCGGATTCGTGCCGAGCAATAGAACCAGGCAACTCTGATCGACATCAAACAACTGGTCGCCGTATTTCGCGTGCAGCGCCTGT